>NZ_JBFBIV010000023.1:0-115068 GCF_040702025.1 Streptomyces sp. NPDC088194
ACCCGCGGCCGCCCTGAACGCCGTCGGGCGCCGGCGCCCACGGAGCGAGGGCGCACGGCGGCGCGAGGACACGGGGGACCGCACGCGGTTCGGCACGCCGTCCAGGCCGGGGCAGCGCCGAGGCAAGCCCAAAAGCCGCCGGCGCGTTGCCCGCTTGGTGGCGTGGCTTCAGCGGCGCAGACGCTGGCGACGCCTTTCCCTGCCCAGGATCGGGGCGTCCTCGCATCCTTCGGGAGTGAGCAGCTGTGTCGGAACCGGTGATCTGTGGCGTTCCGTCGCGGACGGAGGGGCGGGCGGCCGGTTCAGCCTGCGAGGTGCTGTAGCCATTCGCGCAGCAGAGCCGTCTCCGTGTCTCGCAGAGGTACCCCGGCGCCCGCGGCTGAGGGCCCGGTGGTGAGCGCCGTCTGAAGTGCGGCATCGAGGGCGAGTGCGCGTGAGGCCAGGTCCGAGCCGGGTGAGGCGGGCGGGTCCGTGGTGACCGAGGCGATGACGGTGTCCCGCAGCCGTGCCGAAGTGGTCAGGTCCCGCTCCGCGGACTCTTCGCCGATCAGCGCCAGCGTCGCACCCGTTGTCGCCGCGTGGATGACGCGGGTCGCCTGCTCCACCGGAACCCGAAGGCGCCCGGCGTCGGCTGCCCGGCCCAGCAGCCTCACCAGCAGGGCGTGCGCCTCGTCCGCGGCCGGGGGCCGCCGCCCGGGCTGCACGGTGCCGTACATGAGCATGTAGAACGCGGGGTGCCGCAGTCCGAAGTCGACGTGCAGGTCCCAGCCGCGGTAGAGGTCGGCGACCGGGTCGTCGGGGGTCAGCGCCAGCGCCTCCCGTTTCTCGGCCAGGTACATCTCGAACCCGTAGGCGGCAAGCTCGGCCAGGAGTCCGTCCTTGTCGTCGAACATCCGGTAGAGCGCGGGGGCCGTGATGCCCGCGGCTGCGGCGACGGCGCGTGTGGAGACCGCTTCGCTGCCGCCCTCCTCCAAAAGCTTGGCGGCCACCTGCAGTACCTGGCGCCGCGCGGCGCGTCGTCCCTCGTTCATGGAACAACGATATCCCATTTTTCGTATCGCTGCCTTATCGGTGCTACTGTTTCAAGCGGAACGGCGATCCACGCTGATGCCGCTCGGCACCGGCCGGTGGGGCCCGGGCATGCGCGCACCCCGACCGGGGCCGTCGGTCCCCCGCCCGTGGAGCAGTGCGGCCGACCGCCGCAGCGGGCAGCTCGTCGTCGTCCGCCGGCACCACCACCGAACACGCCGCCGTCGCGGCAGGAGAGGAACACCCATGTCCGATATCTCGATCGTCATCGCGTCGCATTCCGGCTACGGCCACACCGCGCAGATCGCCACGGCCGTCGCGGACGGCGCACGCTCCGTCGCCGGGACGCACGTCCACCGCGTGGACGTCGCCTCCCTCGGCGACGCCGACTGGGAACTGATGGACGCTGCGGACGCCATCATCTTCGGCACCCCCACCTACATGGGCAGCGCGTCGGGGGCGTTCCACGCCTTCGCCGAGGCCAGCAGCAAGCGGTGGATGACCCGCGCCTGGAGCGACAAGCTCGCGGCGGGATTCACCAACTCCGGCTCCATGAGCGGCGACAAGCTGCACACCCTGCAGTACCTCTCGCTCCTGGCGGCCCAGCACGGAATGCTGTGGGTGAGCCTGAACCTCCTGCCGGGCTGGAACACCACCACATCCAGCCCCCAGGACGACAACCGCCTCGGCTTCTACCTCGGGGCCGGCGCACAGAGTTTCAACGACACCCCCGCGGTCCACGACGCGGACCTGAACACCGCTCGCCACCTCGGCCGACGCGTCGCCGAGCACACCCGCATCCACCGCGCCGGACTGACCGCCGCGGCGCACTGACGCGACGGTCCGCGCACCGCCCCGGCAGCTTCACCCTGCGCCGGTGGAAGAACCACCTTTCAGATCTCTTCGAAGGAGTCCGTCATGCAGCACCGGCCACTGGGCAGCCAGGGCCTTGAGGTCTCGGCGATCGGCTACGGCTCGATGGGCCTGACGATGGCCTACGGACCCACCGACGAGGCGGCCGGCGTCGCCGCCCTCCGCCGCGCCTACGACCTGGGCATCACCTTCTTCGACACCGCCGAGATGTACGGCTGGGGCACCGGATCGAACGAGATCCTGGTCGGCAAGGCGGTCAGGGACTTTCGCGACGACGTGGTCCTGGCCACCAAGTTCGGCGTCGACATGTCCGTGCCTCCCGAGCGGATCGGCGGCGCCCTCAACAGCCGGCCCGACAACATCCGCAAGGTCGCCGACAACAGCCTGCGCTACCTCGGCGTGGATCACATCGACGTCTTCTACCAGCACCGCGTCGACCCCGAGGTGCCCGTCGAGGAGGTCGCGGGCACCGTCAAGGAGCTGATCGACGCGGGCAAGGTGAGGTACTTCGGCCTCAGCGAGGCGGGCCCGGAGACGATCCGCAAGGCGCACGCCGTGCAGCCGGTTTCCGTCCTTCAGACCGAGTACTCCCTGTTCGAACGGGACGTCGAGCAGCTCTTCCCCACCCTGGACGAACTCGGTATCGGCTTCGTCGCCTACTCTCCCCTGGGCCGCGGGTTCATCACCGGCACCGCCAAACCCGCCGGCCAGTACGAAGCCACCGACATCCGCAACGTCGACCCTCGCTGGCAGCCGGGCAACTTCGATAAGAACGTCGAAGCCGTCGACCGGCTCGCCGAGCTCGCGGCGGCAAAGGGTGCCACCGTCTCCCAACTGGCCCTGGCCTGGCTCCTGACCCGGGGCGAGCACATCGTGCCGATCCCCGGCTCCCGCAGCCCGTCGCGCATCGAGGAGAACGCCGCCGCCGCCGACCTCACCCTCGCCGACGCGGACCTCACGGCCATCGACGAGATCCTGCCTCTGGGCGGCTTCGGCGCCCGCTACACCGAGGGGCACGTGCCCACCTGGATCTGATGATCCACCCCGGGACGGACGCCATTCGGGTCGGCTCCGGTGGGATCGGCGCAGGGCGGCGGGGGCGAGGCGGACCGTGTCGTGCGAGCGCGTTCGGGTGCGTACGGGCTGACGCGCGCACGGAAGGCCGGGCGAGCACGACGAACGCGCCGTCGCGGCCTTGGCGACGCAGAAGGTCAGCGCAGTGGAGCGGTCAAGCCATCAACATGTGGCGGCTTCGGGGCACACCCGGCGCCACCCCCGGGCCGGCCCGATCCCGTCCGGAGGGGCCGGCGGACGGTCCTTCGTCACCTCGCAAGGTCCGCTTCCGGTCCGGCGCCGCCCGCCGGCGCCGCCGCGTCCTTACGGCGGGCCCGGGCCCGGTAGCCGGCGACCTTCGCGAGGTTGCCGCAGCGGTCCATCGAGCACCAGCGCCGCCGCCGCGCCTGCGAGTCGTCCACGAACAGCAGCGAGCACGCCGGGTTGCCGCACTCCTTGACCCGGGCCGCCTCCGGGCCGCCCAGCAGGAGGACGCCGTCCCGCGCCACCGTGGCCAGTGCCGCCCCCGCCACCGGTCCGCGGTGCTGCCAGCGCACCTCCGGGCCGCCGGCGCCGGTCCGGTCGCCGTCCGCGAGCTGCGGGGCCAGGTCCGGCAGCACGGCCACCCGGTTGACGACCGCGATGTCCGTACGGCCGTACGGCCGGCCGTCCATCGCCGCGCGCACCAGACGGTTCAGCGCCTCCCGCAGCACCCTCGCCTGGGTGAGCCCCGCCGCTCCGACCTGCGGTACCGCCGCGCCGGGCGGCAGCAGCCCGGCCTCGCCGAACCACCGTGCCAGCGCCGCCGGTTCGGGCAGCCGCTCCACCGGGTCCGTGTGACGCTTGCCGAGGGTGGCCACGAAGTCCAGGCAGACCCGGCCGCCCACGAAGCGGAAGCCCGGTCCGCTCTCACCGCTCGCCGCGCCGGCCGAGCCGGCCGCACCCGCCGGGCCCGCCGTCGTACCCGCCGTACCTGTTGCCGCATCCGTCGCCGCCATGACACGACGGTAGCAGTTGACACTCGTTGAAGCGGTGTCGCACAGTGGGACCACTTCACCGGCGCCGCCCCGGCCCGGCAGACCTGACCGGCGCCGAGCCGACGCCGGGAGGGACCGACACGAGACAGGTGGCCCATGCGCGCGGTACGGATCGACACCTTCGGCGGCCCGGACGTCCTCACCCCGGTGGAGATGCCCGACCCGGTGCCGGGCCCCGGCGAGGTGCTGGTCCGGGTCGAGGCCGCCGGCGTCAACCGCGCCGACGCCCTCGCCCGGGCCGGCACCTACCACCGCGCCCGCCCGCTCCCGCTGGTCCTCGGCCTGGAGGCGGCGGGCACGGTCGCCGCCGTTGGGGAGGGCGTCGAGGACCTCGCGCCCGGCCGGCGCGTGATGGCCCTGGGCGCGTCCACCCCCGGGTTCTACGCCGAACTCGCCGTCGTGCCCGCCGCCCGCGTGGTCCCGCTGCCCGACGGCGTCGACGTCCAGGCCGCCGCCGGGCTCCCGATCGCCTGGGTCACCGCCTGGTACTGCCTGCACCGGCTGGCGCGGCTCCGGAAGGGCGAGACCGTCGTCGTCCAGGCCGCCGGCAGTGGTGTGGGCAGCGCGGCGGTGCAGATCGCCGCGCACGCCGGCGCCCGCGTCATCGCCGCCGCCCGAAGCGCCGAGAAGGTCGGCTGGGCGGCCGGATTCGGCGCTCACGACACCGTCGACACCTCGGCCTTCCCGGGTGACGCCGCGGTCGAGGAGGTGCTGCGCCTGACCGAAGGACGCGGCGCCGACGTGGTCCTCGACGCCGTCGGCGGGGACGTCTTCGCGCAGAGCCTGCGCCAGATCGGCTTCGCCGGACGCGTCGTCGCCCTGGCGAACGTGGCGCTGCGGCCCAGTACCGTCGACACCCGCGACTTCTATCCGAAGAACGGCTCCGTCCACGGCTTCCAGCTCACCGGCCTGATCGAGCACGGCTACGACCCCCGCCCCGACCTGCGGGAGATCGCCGCCGGTGTGGCGGCCGGCACCTACCGGGTGCCCGTGGAGGCCACCTTCCCCCTCGACCAGGCCGCGCGCGCCCACGAACGCCTCGAAGAGCGCGCCAGCCGCGGCAAGATCGTGCTCACCGCCCAGCCGTGAACCGGGGGCGGTGAACGCCCCGCCCCCGGGAGTCGCCTGCTGCCGCCGGCTCCGGGACCACCTGTCGGTGGGGCGCTTGTCGCAGAGGAGTACCCCGGCGACAAGCCGCCGGGGGACCGCGAGATCCCGGAAACCAGAAGGACGTCCTCCCCTCCCCGGGCGAGCCGTTGCCCCGGAAGGCGTTCACCGCTCGGGGCGCGGGGAACCGCGCGAGCAACCGGCAACCGGCCGGTGGTCCGGACGCGACAAAGCGGCAGCCCCTACGGGTCGGTGGCGACGCGCGCCACCGTCGCGGGTGGTAACCCAAGGGCGCAATCCCGGGAGCGCAGCAGCTCAGGGGTCGGCGGTCCTGATCGGGCATCCCGGGCCCGCCGGTCCGTCCCGAGCCGAGCGGGCTTGAGCCGCAGGACCCGGACCCGGGTGCGCCTCTGCCGCCAACTCCCGCGCGGGCCGGACCCGTACGTGGTGGCGGGGCGGCGTCAGGGGGCGGTGGGAGCGGCCGGAGGCTCGGTCAGATCGTCGAGTGGCCGGCCAGGACCGCGCTGGTGAGCAGGGAGAGCTGCGTGCGCTGCGCGTCGGTGAGGTGCGCGGTCAGGGCGTGGATGCGGCGGCTCGCGTCGGCGGCGCCCGTGCGGGCCAGCTCGTGGCCCTCCGCGGTGAGCGACACCAGGACGGCGCGCCCGTCGTGGGGCGAGGTGGTGCGGCGGACGAGGCCGCGCCGCTCGGCCCGGTCGACCAGACCGGTCATGCTCGACTTGTCCAGACCCAGGTGCCGGGCGAGCGCCTGCATGCCGGGTTCCCGGTCGCGCAGCACGCCGAGCAGGCGGAGCTGGATCACCGACAGCCCGTACTCGGCCGCGACCTTCCCCAGCACGCCCTGGACCAGGAAGGAGAGCTGCGCCAGGCCGTCCGCGATCCCCACATCGGCCACATCGGCCACATCGGTCGCATCGGGCCCGGAGGGGGAGGCGGATGCGGGTGCGGACTCGGTGGTCGGCGCGGCGTCGTCGGACATGCGGTCATCGTAGCTTGACGTAGTACGTGACACCAACTAATTTGGTTGGTGCCACGTACTAATGCCGTGGGCGGACCTCTGATCCGCCCCGTCCGAAGGAGCCGCCATGCGCGCCGCCGTCGTCCGCTCGTTCGACCACCCGCCCCGCTACGAGGAGTTCGCCACCCCCGACCCGGCCGGTGACCAGGTGCTCGTGGACGTGCTCGCCGCCGGGCTGCACCCCCGGGTCCGCTCCGGCGCGAACGGCACCCACTACACCAGCGACGGCCGCCTGCCGATGGTCCCCGGCGTGGACGCGGTGGGGCGGCTGCCCGACGGCCGGCGGGTGTACTTCGTGGCCGACGACGACGCGCCCGGCACCATGGCCGAGCAGGCCGTCCTCGATCCGCGCCGCGCCGTCCCGCTGCCCGAGGACGCCGACCCGGTGGTGATCGCGGCCGCGATGAACCCGGCCATGTCCTCGTGGGTGGCGCTGCGCCGCCGGGTCGCCTTCAAACCCGGGCAGAGCGTGCTGGTGCTCGGCGCGACCGGCAACGCCGGGCAGATGGCCGTACAGATCGCCCGCCACCTCGGCGCGGCGCACGTCGTCGCCGCCGGGCGGGACCCCGAGCGGCTGGCGATGCTCGCCGGCCTCGGCGCGACCACGGTGGTCCCGCTGACCGGAGATCCGGAGGAGGCCGCCGGCCGGCTGGGCGAGGCCGCCGCCGATGTCGACGTCGTCATCGACTACACCTGGGGCGCCCCCACCCAACTGGCCATCCCCGCCCTGCTCACCCGCCGGACCGAGCGCAGCGCGGCGCTCGACTGGATTCAGATCGGGTCCATGGCCGGGCCGGACATCACCCTGCCGTCGTTCGTGCTCCGCGCGGCGAACCTGCGGATCATGGGCAGCGGCCAGGGGTCCCTCACCGCGGCCGGCATCGTCGCCGAACTTCCGTCCCTGATGGAGCAACTCGCCGCGGGCACGCTCACCGCCGCGGCGCAGCCGGTGCCGCTCGCCGAGGTCGAGCGCGCCTGGACCGCCCCCACCGAGCCGGGCCGCCGCGTGGTGCTGACCGCCTCCGCGTAGCGCGCGTCCCGCCCGGCTCTGCCGTTCCGCTGGCGGCCCACCCGCCGGCGGGGTAGGACAGAAGTGCGAGGCCGCGATCCGCGGGCAGGCGCAGGGCGAAGGACAGCAGCCGGGCCGCAGAAGGGAAGGGCAATCGTGGCACGACCGAAGATCCTCGTGGTGGGCGCGGGTTTCGCCGGAGTGGGGTGCGTACGGCGGCTGGAGCGCAGACTGGGCGCGGACGAGGCGGATGTCGCCCTCGTGACGCCGTTCTCGTACCAGCTCTACCTGCCGCTGCTGCCGCAGGTCGCCTCCGGCATGCTCACCCCGCAGTCCATCGCGGTGTCACTGCGCCGCAGCCAGAAGTACCGGACCCGGATCATCCCCGGCGGCGCCATCGGCGTGGACACCAAGGCCAAGGTCTGCGTGGTCCGGAAGATCACCGGCGAGACCGTCAACGAGCCGTACGACTACATCGTGCTGGCGCCCGGCAGCGTCACCCGCACCTTCGACATCCCCGGGCTGGTGGACAACGCGCGGGGCATGAAGACGCTCGCCGAGGCCGCGTTCGTCCGCGACCACGTCATCTCGCAACTGGACCTCGCCGACGCCAGCCACGACGAGGCCGAGCGCACCTCGCGGCTGCAGTTCGTCGTGGTCGGCGGCGGATACGCGGGCACCGAGACCGCCGCGTGCCTGCAGCGCCTCACCAGCAACGCGGCGACCCGCTACCCGCGGCTGGACCCGCGCCAGATCAAGTGGCACCTGATCGACATCGCGCCGAAGCTGATGCCCGAACTCGGTGACAAGCTCGGCCTCAGCGCGCAGAAGATCCTCCGGGACCGCGGCATCGACATCTCGCTCGGCGTGTCCATCGCCAAGGCCGGGCCGGAGGAGGTCACCTTCACCGACGGCCGGGTGCTGCCCTGCCGCACCCTGATCTGGACCGCGGGCGTCGTCGCGAGCCCGCTGGTCGCCACGCTCGACGCGGAGACGGTACGCGGCCGCCTCGCGGTGAGCGCGCAGCTGTCGGTGCCCGATCGCTCCGGGGTCTTCGCCCTCGGCGACGCCGCCGCCGTGCCCGACCTCACGAAGGACGACGAGGCCGCGGTCTGCCCGCCCACCGCGCAGCACGCCATGCGCCAGGGCCGCAAGGTGGCGGACAACGTCATCGCGTCCCTGCGCGGCCAGCCGCTCCAGCCGTACCTGCACAAGGACCTCGGCCTCGTCGTGGACCTCGGCGGCCGCGACGCGGTGTCCAAGCCGCTCGGCGTCGAGCTGCGCGGACTGCCCGCCCAGGCCGTCGCCCGCGGCTACCACTGGACGGCGCTGCGCACCAATGTGGCGAAGACCCGCGTGATGACGAACTGGCTGCTCAACGCGGTCGCTGGGGACGACTTCGTGCGGACCGGCTTCCTCGCCCGCACTCCGGCCTCGCTGCGCGACTTCGAGTACACCGACGCGTACCTGACGCCGGAGCAGGTCCGCGAGCACACCGAGGCGGCGCACCTCCAGCAGAAGTGACCGGCGCCAGGGCGGCGTGACGGCGCCGGGACCGGCCGGGGTCCGCGCCACCCTCGCCAGGTGGCATGATCGGAGCGTGGCAGACCGCATCACCGCCGCCTGTGACGGCGCGTCCAAAGGAAATCCGGGTCCGGCCGGCTGGGCCTGGGTCATGGCAGACGGCTCCGGCGAGCCCGAGAGGTGGGAGGCGGGGCCGCTGGGCACCGCGACCAACAACGTCGCCGAACTCACCGCCCTGGAACGGCTGTTGACCGTCGCCGACCCCGCGGTACCGCTGGAGATCCGGATGGACTCCCAGTACGCGATGAAGGCCGTCACCACCTGGCTGCCGGGCTGGAAGCGCAACGGCTGGAAGAACTCGGCGGGCAAGCCGGTGGCCAACCAGGAGCTGGTGGTCCGGATCGACGCCCTGCTCACCGGCCGCACCGTGGACTTCCGCTACGTGCCCGCGCACCAGGTCGACGGCGACCGGCTCAACGACTTCGCCGACCGCGCCGCCAGCCAGGCGGCCGTCACCCAGCAGCCCGCCGGCAGCGCCGAGGGTTCCCCGGCGCCGCCGCCCGCGCCCGCGAGCAGCCGCAAGCCCGCCAAGGGCGCCGCGCGGTCCGGCCCGCGCGCCACGAAGGGCGCCGCCGAGCCGGCCGGCGGCGGGCCGGTGCGCACCTTGAAGGCGAAGTACCCCGGCCGGTGCCGCTGCGGCCGCCCCTACGCGGCCGGCGAGCCGATCACGAAGAACCAGGACGGCTGGGGCCACCCGGACTGCCGCTGACCCCGTCGGGGCCGGACCCGGGGCCTGCGGCAGAACCGGGGCCTGCGGCAGAACCGGGCTCCGAGCCGGGACCCGAACCCGCGGCGGAACCGGAAGCGGCGTCCGTTCCGGCGCTCGCGGCGTCCGGCGTCGCCGCGGGCACCGGACGCGCCCTCGGGTCCCGGTAGCGCAGCAGCAGCATCGCCGCGTCGTCGTGCAGCGGCCCCTCGGCGTGGGCGATCAGGTCCGCCCGCAGTGTCTCCAGGGCCTGCTGCGGGTCGTCGTCGGCGAGCAGGTGCGCCCGCTCGCCGAGCGGGTAGAACGCCCCGGACGCGTCACGGGCCTCGGTGACGCCGTCGGTGTACAGCAGCAACTGGTCGCCGGGGCGGAAGTCCACCTCGAACGGCACCGGCGGCTCGTCCTGGCGCATCCTCAGCCCCAGCGGCAGCGAGTACGCCGGCGGCTCGGGGAAGTCGACCCGCCCGTCGGGGCGGACCACCATCGGCGGCGGGTGGCCGAAGTTCAGCAGCGTGGTGCCGTCCCGCGGGTCGATCTCCGCCATGACCGCGGTGACGAACTTCTCCCCGCGCAGCGTGCGGTCCGCGGCGCGCTGCACCCGCTCGCCGACGCCCTCCAGGGTCTTCTCGTCGTGTGCCGCCTCCCGGAACGCGCCCACCACCACCGCGGCCGTCTCCACCGCTTCCAGCCCCTTGCCCTGCACGTCGCCGATGATCACCCGCACCCCCGCGGGCGTGGGCACCACCTCGTACAGGTCCCCGCCGATCCGCGCCTCGGTCACCGCGGAGGTGTACGACACGGCGGCCCGCAGATGGCCGGCGCTGCGCGGCACCGGGCGCAGCAGCACGCGCTGCGCGACCTCGGCGATCGACCGGACGTTCGCCAGTTCCGCCTCGCGCCGCTGCCGGGTGACCGCGGCGATCACCGCGGCGACCGTCACCCCGACGACGGCGCCGATCGCGGCGAACCCGCGCCGCTCGGCGAACAGGCCGTCGACCGCGCCCAGCGCGCAGACCACGGCCACCGCCAGCACGCCGATCACCGCCGTACGCACCCAGGAGCCGACCAGCCCGGCGAAGGCCGGGCCGAGCGCCACCAGCGGCAGCAGGCCCACGCTCTGCCCGCCGATCCCGTCGACCAGCGCGACCAGTGCCATCACGGCGTACGGCAGCACCGTCAGGGGCAAGGGGGCGGAGGGGCGGTCCAGGCCGACCGGGAGGCGGCTGCTGCCCGAGTCGTCGAGGTCGTCCGCCTCATCGCCGAAGCGGTCCGGGTCGTCCTCGCCGACCGCGTGGTCCGTGGCGAGGACGTCCGTCGCGGCCACCTGGTCCGTACGGCGGGCGCGGTCCGTCGCGCGGTCGGCCGCGTCGAGGTCGTCCGCCCGGTCGGTCTCGCCGACGGCGGCGCGGCCGTCGTCGTACAGGCGTCCGGCCGGGTGGCGGGCGCCCCGCACGGTCTGCGGGCGCTCGCGGGCAGGGCGGCGGTCGGCCCGGAATCGTCGCAGCTCGCTCACCTCACTTCCCCGACCGTCAGATTAGGCCCCGGGCGGCCGGCGGGCCTGTCGGTCCTCACGTGCCGTTACCGCATTGAGCCCTGTTTCAAAGCTTCGCGCACCGGGCGCGTGGACGCGAAGCCGCGTGCCGCCACATGACGCCGCGGGCCTCCCGCGTGCCGCTGCGGCGCGCCCCTTCGCGGGAGCGCGCCGCAGCAGGGACACCGCGGGGGGCTCAGGAGGGCGGGTTGCCGGTCTTGCCCGCGGTGAAGGGGGTGATCTCGAACATGTCGTCGCAGTCGGTGATCTGCCCGGTGAACTTCAGCGACGCCTTGCTGCCCGGCGGGTACATCTTGAGCTGGGCCGACGTGGCCAGGCAGGTGCCCTGCTGGTTGATCGTGTGGATGGTGTCGCTGGCGCTGCCGCCGGGCTTGAGGACGACGGGGGAGTAGCTCAGCTTCCGGCGGGTGGCGGGTTGGCCGATCTGCTTGCCGTTCGCGTCGAGCATCGACAGACCCGGGTAGCCCGCGACGCGGCAGGTCGTCCCGCTGGTGTTGGTGATCACCAGGTAGCGGTAGAGGTTGCCCGCGCCCGCGTCGCCGCCGCCCAGGGTCGCGGTGAGCTGCGCGGCGGTGCACAGCGGGCTGGTGTCCGGCGTCGTCGGGGCCGTGGTGGGCACCGTGCCGGGGGCGCCCGCGGTGTCGCCGGCGGACGGCGTGGGCGAGGTGGGCGCCGCGGGCGTGTGCGTGCCGCTCCCGCCGCTGGCCCGCTGCTCGGAGGGCGTGGCGGTCGGCCGCCCGGAGGGCGCGGGGCCGCTGCTGGCCAGGGAGTGGTCGGCCGGCGGGCCGATCGTCCTGTCGCCGTCGGGGGTGACCACTCCGGTGACGAACAGCGCGCCCGCGATGACCGCGGCGACCGCGGTGCCGCCGGCCAGCGCCCGTACCCTGCGGCGCCGCGCGGCCCGGCGCCTGACCCGCTCGAAGGTGCCGGGCGGCGCGGACAGATAGCCGCCCGCGGGCCGCAGCAGCCGCGCCAGGGGGTCCGTGCCGTCGTCGCGGCCCGGGCCCGGGCCGTCGTCGAGGTCGCGGTCGACGTCGCGGCCACCGGCGATGTCGCGGCCGGCCCATTCGTCCGAGGGATCGTCGAGGCCGCCGAGGCGGTCGAAGCCGTTTGCCCGCTCCACGCGCCCGCCAGGGCCGTCGGAAGCGCCGGAGCCGCCGGAGCCACGGGACGTGCCGGGCGGGCCGGACTCCTCGGGGGGCCCGGACCCGTCCGGAACCGCGGGGCCGTCAGGAAATCCGGTCATGGTGCTCCCCGAGCTTGGCGCGCAGCAGTTCGCGGGCGGCGTGCAGGTCGGCCTTGACGGTGCCCTCCCTGCGGCCCAGCAGGGCCGCCACCTCCCGGACCGGCAGGTCCGCGAAGTAGTAGAGCAGGGCCGGGTCGCGCAGCCGCTCCGGCAGCGACTGCACCAGCATCCGCACCGTGGGGTCGGTCGCCTCCGGCTGCTGCTTCACCGCTTCCTCCGTCTTCACCCGGCGCAGCGCGCGCCGCTCGCGCTCCAGTTTGCGCCAGTGGTCGCGCACCAGGTTCGCCGCGGTCACGTAGAGGAAGCCGCTGGGCTCCTCCACCTTCGTCCAGCGCGCCCAGAGCCTGGTGAACGCCTCGGAGGCGATCTCGTGCGCGGTCCCGTCGTCGTCCACCAGCTTGCGCACCCAGCCCGCCAACCGCGGGTACAGGGCCGCGAACAGCTCGGAGGCCGCGCGCTCTTGAGACCGGATGGTCGCTCCCCTCGCTTGTCGTCGTGACGGCCCGGCGGGCCCAGCCGACCGTACCGGCCCGGTGAGGCCGGCCGGACCGGCGGGCGCCATCGGGTTCACGACCCGGACACCAGCGAGGCGTACACGATCACGTTGTCCGGGTAGCCGCCGCCCCCGCTGATCCGGGTCCCGCCGCACGTGATGAGACGCAGTTCGGGGCGGTCCACGTTCCCGTAGACGGAGGATGTCGGGAAATGCGACTTGGCGACGGTCTGCACCCGGTCGACGGCGAAGGTCGCCACCGAGCCGTCCGCCCGGACCACCGACACGGTCTCGCCCTTGCGGATCTTGTCCAGGCGCAGGAACACCCCGTCGCCGTACGACCCGACGGTGACGTGGCCGAGGATCACCGAGGGGCCGAGCTGGCCCGGGGTCGGCGAGCCGTCGAACCACCCCGCGGGCGCGTCCTTCTCGATCGGCGGCACCTTCACCTCGCCGTCGGCGGCCAGGCCCAGCGCCATGACGGTCGTGTCGACGCCGATCGAGGGGATGCGCAGCCGCGACGGCGCCGAGCGTGCCATCGGGCGCGCGGACGCGGCGGGCGCGTTGGCGGACGGGCCGGATGCGTCGTCCGTCGACACGGAAGTGGTCGGGGCCACCGACCCGCCGCCGGACGGCGTCTGCGCGGGCGAGGTCGACGCACACCCGCACAGCAGGGCCAGACCCGCCGCGAGCGCGCACACAGCGCTCCCGCGGCGGGTCCGGCGGCCGGCGGCCCCCTCACGTACGGCGGTCACGCCGGCCGCGCGGCTCAACGGCTGTCCCGCACCTTGCGGCGCAGCGCCACCGTGACGCCGGCGCCGCCCAGCGCGAGCACGCCCGCGCCGGTCGCGGCGAGCGCCGTGGTGTTCCCGCCGTGCGAACCGGTCTCGGCCAGGCCGGTGTCGGGGGCGCCGGAGGGCACCGTCGGCACCTGCGCGCCGCCACTGGTGCCCGCCGACGGCGCGGCGGTCGGGGCGGCGGTCGGGGTGCCGCCGTCGTTGCCGCCCTTGCCCGCGGCGAGGGGGGTGATCGCGAAGGTGTTGTAGCAGTCGGTGATCGCCCCCGGGATCGTCAGCGAGGCGGTGTTCCCCGGCGGGTAGACCTTCAGCTTCGTGGACGCCGGCAGGCACGTGCCCTGGTGGTTGACGGTGTGGATGGTGTCGCTCGCCGACGCGCCGGGCTTCAGCACGACCGCGGCGTACGTCCGCGCGTCCCGGGTGGCGGGTTGGCCGATCTGCTTGCCGTTCGCGTCGAGCATCGACAGGCCCGGGTAGCCCGTCAGGTGACAGGTGGTCCCGCTGGTGTTGGTGATCACCAGGTAGCGGTAGAGGTTCCCGGCGCCCGCGTCGCCGCCGCCGAGGGCGGCGCTGAGCTGCGAGGTGGCGCACATCGGGGTGCCGGAGGCGTCCGCGACGGGCGAGGACGCCATCGCCGGTACGCTTCCCAGCGCGGCCACCGCGAACACCGCGGCCCCCGCGGCGAGTGAACTGCTGCGCATGTCCTGCTCCTTGTCTCCCCGGATGTCTTCCCAGGCCCCTCCCGGGGCTTCCCCGGGCGACTCGCGGAACCCGTCGTCCGGAATCGCGAGCAGAGACGACCCGGCCGCCGCCCGGGTTGTAAAGAAACGTCAAAGTCCGTCCGATTGCGTCCAACGCCCTTGCTGACCAGCCGACTTCGGGAATCGGCCCACCCTTCACTACGATCCACCGATGATCATCCGAAAGCTACTGGCCGCCGGTTCGGCCTGCGGGCTGATGGCCGCACTGGCCTGCGGCCTCCTGCCGGCCACCGCCCAAGCCGGGGAGCCCGTGCCGGGGGCCACTCCCAAGGTCGAACTCGTCCTCGACGTCAGCGGTTCGATGAGCGCCAAGGACATCGACGGGCAGTCGCGGATGTCCGCTGCGAAGCAGGCGTTCGACGACGTGCTGGACTCCACGCCCCAGGGCGTCGAGCTCGGCATACGCACCCTGGGCGCGAACTACCCCGGCGACGACCGCAAGACCGGGTGCAAGGACACCCGGCAGCTCTACCCCGTCGGCGCCCTCAACCGCGACCAGGCCAAGAGCGCCGTCGCCACCCTCCAGCCCACCGGCTGGACCCCGATCGGCCCGGCCCTGCTCGCCGCCGCCGACGACATCAAGGGCGGCGACGGCACCCACCGCCTGGTCCTCATCACCGACGGCGAGGACACCTGCGCGGCCAACCCCTGCGACGTCGCCCGGCAGATCGCCGCCCAGGGCGTGGACCTCACCATCGACACCCTCGGGCTCGTGCCCGACACCCACACCCGCAGCCAGCTCAGCTGCATCGCCGAGGCCACCGGCGGCACCTACACCACCGTGCAGCACCGCCAGCAGCTCACCACCAAGGTCAAGCAGCTCGTCAACCGCAGTACCGACACCGCGGTGACCCCCAGCGCCGTGCAGGGCGCCGACACCTGCGCGGCCGCGCCCGTACTCAAGCGCGGCCTGTACACCGACCGCGAGACGTTCTCCCAGAACCGCTGGTACCGCGTCGAGGTCAGCCCCGGCCAGGAACTGCGCGCCGCCGCCACCGTCTCCGACGACCGCTCGGTGAACGCCGACTACGGCGTGCTGCTGCGCGGCGTCACCCTGCACGGGCGGGAGATCGTCCGCGACGACGAGGGCGGCACCGGACGCACCGACGCCGTCTCGGCCGGCATCCGCTACCCGAAGCCGAAGGCCGACGACGACACCCCGGCCGAGACCGTGTGCCTCCAGGTCGGCAACTCCTTCTCCGCGCCGGCCTCCGTCAAGACCACCCCGGGCCTGCCGGTCGAGCTGTCCATCGACCTCGTGCACAGCCCGGACCAGCCCTCCGACGTGGCCTTCTACGGACTCGGCCGCGGCTGGTGGCTGCTCGGCCTGCTCGCCGCCGTCGGCGCCGTCGCCGGACTGCTCACCGGCTGGGCCGCCCGCTGGCGCACGAACACCGGGAGGACCCGCTGATGCGCACCGTACGACTGCTGGGCGCCGCCACCTTGCTGGCGGCGGCCGCCCTCACCGCGCTGACCGGACCGGCCGCCGCCGACGACGACTCCGGCACCCCGGACCCCACCCCCAGCGCGACCGGGTCCGACGCGCCGCCCACCCAGGCCGGCACCGACTTCCGCACCGCCACCGTCATCGACCAGGGCGTGCACGCCACCGCCGAGGCGTCCACCGGCGACTACCTGTACTGGCAGTTCCCCGCCGACACCGGGCAGCACGTCACCGTGCACGCCACCGTCACCTTCCCCACCACCTCCACCCGGCACGGCGCGTCCACCTGGCAGGTCGACGTCTACGACGGCCTGCGCCGCCACCAGTCCTGCCGCTACGGCACCCAAACCGTCACCGCGGCCGCCGACGCGGCCTCCGTCGACCTGGTCTGCCACCTGCGGACGATCCGCTCGTGGTCCGAGCCGTGGGCCAACGACCCGCTGCGTGGCGCGTACTACGTCCGGGTGACCGTCCTCGACCTGCCCTCGACCGATCTCGGTCAGCCGGTGCAGGCCCAGGTCGAGGCCACCTCGGACGGCACCGCGGGCAGCCAGGCGGTCGACGGCTCCGTGGCGCCGGTGGTGACCGCCAACGGCCCGAGCGTCGCCCCGTCGGGCGGCTGGGCCGGCACCTGGTGGTCGCCGCGCTGGCTGTGGACCGGGGGCGGCGGGCTGCTGGCGGTGCTGCTGGCGTTCGGCGCGCACCGGTTGGCGCGCGGCCCGCTGCGCCCGCCCGCGCCCGCCCGCCCGCCGGCCTACGACCGCCCGGACCGGCCGCGGGAGCCCGCCGGCTACGGCGACTGAGCGCCCGGGGCGGGCCCGGTCGATCCCGCCCGGCCAGCCCCGTGCCGCCCACCCGAACCACCACGAGGGCCCGCCGCGTCCCGGCGGGCCCTCACCCGTGTCCGGACCCGGGTGAGCGCGGGCCCGGTCCGGACCGCCGGCCGCCGAGCCGACCCCGATCGGTCACGCACCGCCCGGAGCCGGTAACGTCCTGCACACGGCCGCACTCCGGCCGAGCCCCGGTCACGCGCCGGTCCGGTGCCGGCTGTCCCACGGCCCGCCCGGAACCAGCGGATCGGGGCGAACCGCGAGGCATGATCACGCCATACCGGGGAAGGCGACGCGAGGCACCCGGCCGACCCCCGGCAGTTCCCTGTCCCCGAAACGGAACGGCACCACAGTGACGAGCGAGCACCCATCAGCGCCCACCGCCATCGCGCCCGCCGCGGACGCGCCCCGCGGAGCCCCCTGCTGGGCCAACCTCACCGCGCGTGACCTCCAGGCGGCCGAGAAGTTCTACGGCAGCGTGCTGGGCTGGGAGTTCCGCAACACCACGCTCGGCGACCACTTCGCGGTCGCCCTCAGCGACGGCCGCCCGGTCGCGGGCATCGGGGCCGTCGCCACCGACCTGCAGATCGCGGTCGGCTGGACCCCGTACTTCTTCGTCCCCCAGGTGGACGAAGCCGCCGGCCGCATCCGCGAGCGCAGCGCGACCGTCGCGCTCGGCCCGGTCGCGTTCGCCTCCGGCCGCGCCCTGGTCGCCGCCGACCGCGACGGCGCCGTCTTCGGGGTGTGGGACGGGCGGCTGCCCAGGGGCTGGGAGACCTGGCACGACCAGGGGCCGGTGGTGCTCCGGCTGCGCACCCGCGACGCCTTCGAGGCCGCGATCTTCTACGGCGGCGTCCTGCAGTGGGCCGACGGCAGCCCGGACGGCTGCACCGTCGACTACGAACACGAGGAGGTCGTCGTGCGCAGCGGCGGCGCCGTGGTCGCCCGGCTCAGCTCGGGGGCGGTCGAGGCCGACCCGGACCCGACGGTGCGGCCGCACTGGGACGTGCAGTTCACCGTCCCGGACACCGGCGCCTGCGTGGCCGCCGCCCGCGGCCTCGGCGGCACCCTGATCCGCCAGGGCAGCACGCACTCCGGTGCCTACGCGGAACTGCGCGACCCCGACGGCGGCCTGTTCACCGTCACCACCACCCGGCCGCCGGCCTGACCCGCGCGGGCCCGCGCGGGCCCGCGTGCCGGACGTCCGGCGCCGGTCAGGGGATGAGCACGATCTTGCCGAGCGGGTGGCCGTGTTCGAGCTGCTCGAACGCCTGCCGCACCTCCGCCAGCGGGTGGACCGCGCTGATCGGGACCTCCAGGGCCCCGGTGGCCGCCAGCCCGGCGAGTTCGGCGAGGACCTCGGGCTTGGTGCCCTCGGCGCTCGCGTCCGACCGGGTCCCGTACGTGGCGGCCGCCGCGTAGTCGATGGTGTTGATCCGCTCCGGGGGGACGCCGAGGTCGACGGCGAGGCGGACGTAGTCGCCGCCGTAGAAGTCGAGGAACGCGTCCGGCGCCTTCCCGGCCGCCTGCCGCACCCGCTCCGCGACGCCCTCGCCGTACGGGACGACGGTGGCGTCGTGGGCCTCCAGCCAGTCCTGGTGGCGGGCGGAGGCGACGGCGACCACGTGCGCGCCGGCCCGGCGCACCAGTTGGACGGCGATGCTCCCCACGCCCCCGGAGGCCGCGCTGACGACGACGGTCTCGCCCGGTCGAGGGGCGACGGCGGCGACGGCCGCGTGGGCGGTGCAGCCGGCCACGTACAGGGCGCCCGCGACCTCCCAGGCCAGGCCCTCGGGCTTGGCGACGAGCTGGTCCTCGGGGACGGCGACGTACTCGGCCTGGCTGGAACGCTCCCAGGACCAGCCGAGGACGTCGTCGCCGACCTGCCACCGGGTGACGTCGGAGCCGATTCCCACCACGGTGCCGGCCAGGTCGCTGCCCTGTCCGGAGGGGAAGGTCGCCGGCAGGCGCTCGCGCAGCTCGCCGCTGCGGATCTTCGCCTCGCCCGGGTTGATGCCCGCGGCGCGCATCCGGACCAGCACGTCGTGTGGCTGGAGTGCTCGCGGTTCGACGTCCTCGACGTCGAGCACCTCGGGGCCTCCGTAACGGTGGAATCGTACGGCTCGCATGGTTCGCTCCTCGATGTGTCTGCTTCCGTGCCGGGGGCGGGAACGCCCCCGGCGCTGGGACCAGGCGGCCGTCCCAGTGTGCGGGCCGGTGCGTCAGACGGCCTGCCGGCCGAGGCGGGCGCGGACGAAGGCGCCGACGTCGTCCAGGGCCCGGGCGCCTTCGGGGAGGACGGCGGCGAAGCCCTGGAAGACGTGGGGCGCGCCCGGGAACGTCCGCAGGGTGACCGCCACGTCGTCGTCGGCGGCCTTCGCGGCCAGCCGGACGGCGTCGTCGAGCAGGATCTCGTGGCTGCCGGCCCGCGGACCCGGATTCCGCTGGCCCGGACGCGGACTCCGCCGACTCGGGTTCCCCGGGCTCGGATTCCCCGGACCCGGCCGCGTAAGGCGGCACGGACCCTGCCCACCGCACAGTGCCGCCGTCCCTCTCCCCACGTGGGGGAGGGGAACGGCGGCGGGGGCCGGGAGATTTCAGCCGGTGACGGTGAAGGTGGTCGGTGAGTCGTTCTGGGTCGCGACCTGGCCCGGGAGGAGGTTCTTCACGGTGTTGCCGGAGAAGACGCCGGTGCCGGTGACTCCGGCGGCGATCCAGATGCCCTGCTTCGCCGGGTGGTCGATCGTGTTGTTCGTGAGCGTCACGTGGTCGCGGGCCGTGTCGATGGACAGGCCCGCGTTCAGGGAGCCGCGCAGGACGTTGTCGCTCAAAGTGACGGTCGTGTAGGCGGTCGGGAAGAGCGAGGTGTCGGCCGGGGAGCCGATGTGCACGCCGTGCCGGACGCCGTTCCAGCCGCCACCGCCGATCAGGACGTTTCCGCTGACCGTGGCGGACAGCAGGGGGTTGCCGGTGTCGCCGAACACCCCGATGTCCATGGCGTTGTTCGAGGACACGCTGTTGACCAGGTTGTTCCTCACCTGGATGTGGGAGCCGCCCGCGATCCGGATGCCGTTGGCCCACCAGGGCGCGATCGCGGTGTTGTTGAGGATCTTCGTGCCGTCCACCTGCGGGTCGGTCCCGCCGGTGCCGGCGTCGGAGTACGTCGCGAAGGAGTCGTCGCCGGTGTTGCGGGCGAAGTTGTTCCGCACGGTGATGTTCTTGCCGAGCTTGTCCGGGCTGGCGGTGTTGCTGTTGTTGACGTTGAAGCCGTCGCCGTAGGAGTCCGCGGTCCGGCTGTTCTCGATGACGCCGTTGGTGCCCGACAGCCAGTTGGCGTCGGTGTGCCGGGTCCAGATCCGGTCCACCAGCCAGCCGCCGGCGCCGCTGGCGTTGATGCCGTAGTCCGAACCGCCGTCACCGCGTACCTGGCGCCAGACCGCGTTGGCGTCGATCTGCACGTCGGTCAGCGTGGTGCCCGAACCCACCAGGATCTCCGAGCGCCAACCGTCGGGGGTGGGGAGCGGGACCTTGCGGTAGAGGGTGGTGTACCACATGCCGGCGCCCTGGACCTTGACGCCGGTGAAGTCCAGCGGCGTGCCGGCCAGGCTGTTCGTCAGGTACTTGCCCGGCGGAATCCACACCGACTTGCCCTGTGTCCTGGCGGCGTTCACCGTGTTCTGGATGGCGATGGTGGAGTCGGTCCCGAACTTGGGGTCCGCGCCGTAGTCCAGCACGGAAAGGGAGCCGGCCGGCTGCTTCAGCGCGGCTGCCACGTTCTCGAAGTCGACGGAGTCGACGTCGTAGACGGCGGCGGTGTTGGCGGCGTCCTTCTTGAGCGTGATGGTGCTGCCCGCCGGGATGGGCGCGCCCGTGACCCACAGCGGGAACTCGTTGTAGAAGCGGTAGGGCATCCCGCCGGCGTTCGGGTCGTCCGGGTTGGTGGTCGCGCCACGGTAGTTCCATGCCTGCTTGGAGCTGAGCGGGATCGCCTGGCGCTGCACGCCGTTCACGTACAGGTCCAGCGACGCGTCGATGCCGCCGCCCTTCGGCGCGTCGGGGATCGAGGCCCGGACCACCAGCGTGTTGGCGCTCTTGCCGCTGGTGTTCGTGATCGTCACCGAGTCGCCGGTGGCCTTCAGTTCGACCAGCGCGTAGCCCGACGCCTCGGTTTCGAGGGAGGCCGCGGTCGGCTCCGGCACGCCGGGGCTGATGGAGCGGACGCGGGCGCCGCCGCCCAGCTTCCCGGACTCGGCCTCCACGGTCGTGAACGGTGTGGTCGCGCCGGCCGTCGGGGTGTGCGGCCGGGGATGCGTCGTGACGGTGCCGGCGTGGGCCTCGTCGTGGGGGAGGAAGAACAGGGCGCAGGCGGCGAGCAGCAGGGCGCCGCAGGGGGCGGATATCGCTCTTCGATACATGGGTCACGCACCTTGGGGGAGTCGGTGACGGTCGGGGGGACCGGTGGGCCGCGAGCGGGCGCGGTCCCGGGTCGCCTGGGGCCGGCGGCACACCGGTGGTCTGGGGGGTGGGCTCGGTCCGGGGTGGCTACGGCAGCCGGTCCGCTGCCGGCGCCCGCCGGAAACGGTCATCGGCGGGGGAGCGGGTCACGCGTGGGAGTCCTCCCACGCCTTCTCGTACTCGGCGCGGATCTGGTCGCCGGCGTTCTTGCGCCAGTCCTTCATCACGCCGTCCCACTCGCTGAGCGGGACGCGGCCTTGCATGATGCCCTTGCGGGTGTCGTCGATGGAGGTCTGCAGCAGCCCGGACTTCCTGGAGCTGGTCTCCGAGTACAGCGGCTCGGCCGGGTTGGGCATCAGGATCGGGACGGCCGCCTTCTGGAAGGCGTACTGGGAGGCCACGATCTCCGGCTTGGCCGGGTAGTAGAGGACCTGCGGGGCGTCCGTGGCGAAGATCGTGGGCAGCGTGACCTCGTTCTGGCCCTGCGGGGTGAGGATCGGGTCGGAGCCCTGCATGGTGTGGTCGGGGCCCTGCACGCCGTACTTGCGCAGCAGGTAGCCGTCGGTCCCGAACGGGGCCGCGAGCGCGTTCATGGCGCGCAGGATCTGCTTGATGCGCGGCTTGGGGGCCTTCTTGACGACGAGCACGGCGTAGTTCGCCGAGCCCTGCCACTGGGCACGGGCGCCGCCGTCCCAGCCCGGCGCGATCATGGCGCCGAGTTCGAAGCCCTTGGTGGCCGAGGCGTACGTCGTGTAGTAGTCGTTCCACGAGCTGGGCGCGTCGGGGTTCATGGCGATCTGCCCGCCGCCGAACCAGTCCTTGACCTTGCCCGTGACGCTGTAGGCGTCGGGATGCAGGGTGCCCGCCTTGGTGAGCTGCCGGACGGCGTCCAGGGACTGCTTGGCCTCTTCGGTCTCCAGGTACCAGGTGAACTTGCCGTTCTCCTCCCCCCACTGGTTGGCGCCGTGCAGGCTCTGCATCGCGAAGTTGAACGCCGTGATGGGGTCGCCGAGCGCGTACTGGTTCGCCTTGGGGTCGGTGATGTCCTTGCAGAGCTGCGCGAACTCCTTCCAGCTGGTGGGGTTCGGATCGATGCCCTTCTTCCTGAACAGGTCCAGGCGGGTGTAGGTGGGGCCGCCGGAGAGCATGCGGGGCATCGGCAGGGCGTAGATGCCACCGTTCATCGCGCACGGCGCCCAGGACGCGGTGGGGATGTTCGCCAGGTAGGGGTAGTCCCGGATGTTGTCCCCGGACAGGTGCTCGGAGAGGTCCTGGAAGAGGACGGACAGCATCTGCGGTGAGCGGTTGGCGCTCTGAAGGAGCATCAGCATCGCGTCCGGCAGGTCCCCGCCCGCGATGACCACGGCGAACTTGTCCGGATAGTCGCCGACCGGGGTGATCTGGAAGTTGAGGTCGCAGCCGACGGACTTGTCGAGGGCCTTCCACATGGTGTTGCGCCCCACCGGCGGCGGCACCGGGTTGAAGATCAGGGTCATGATGTCGATGCCCGGACCCGTGGCGGGTGGCCCCTCCGGGAACGCCTTGACGGGTTCGGCCGGATAGTGCAGGTAGCCGGGGGTGATGCCCTGCGGGCTGCTGGGCATCGTGGTCGGCACCCCCCGGTAGGGGATGTACGACGGAAGCTGCGCCTTGGCGTTGGCCGCGGCCTGGGAGATGTCGGGCCCGCCGTCGCCGCAGCCGGACAGCGCCATTCCGGCGGTGATGCCGGCGGCTCCGAGCAGGAAACCCCGACGGCTGAGTGCCGAAGTCACGGCAGTCTCCTCTCGGTACGCGACGTGTGGGGTGTGGGGCGGGCCGGGACGCGGCCCGCGCGCAGGCGAACGCTCATCCCTTCACCGCCCCGACCATCACGCCCTTGTTCATGTGCCGTTGCAGGAACGGGTAGACGATCACGATGGGCACGATCGACAGCACCAGGATCGCGGCTTGCAGGGTCTGGGCCGGCGGCAGCGGCGCCCCGGCCGCGGTGTTGACCTGCCCGCCGCTGATCGCCGCGTTGTTGACGACGTACGTGCGCAGCACCAGCTGGAGCGGCCACTTGGAGGCGTCGTTGATGTACAACATGGCGTTGAAGAAGGCGTTCCAGTAGGTCACCGCGTAGAACAGGCCCACGACGGCCACGGACGCCTTCGACAGGGGCAGCACGATCCGGCGCAGGATGGACAGCTCGGAGGCGCCGTCGATCCGGGCGGCGTCGATGAGTTCGCGCGGCAGGCCCATGAAGAAGGACCGCAGCACGATCACGTTGAACGCGTTGATCAGGGACGGCAGGATCAGCGACCAGTAGCTGTTGATCAGGTGCAGTTCCTTGATCATCAGATAGCTGGGGATGACACCGGGCGCGAAGAGCATGGTCATCAGCAGCATCATGAGCACGGGCTTGTGCCCGAAGGAGCCCGGCCGGCTGAGGCCGTAGGCGAGCATGATGGAGCAGATCAGGCTCAGCGCGGTGCCCACCACGGTCACGCCGACGCTGACCAGCATCGCCTTGGAGACCATGCCGCCGGACAGCAGCGCGTGGTACGCGGTGAAGGTGATGTGGTGGGGCCACATCACGTAGCCCCCGGCCTTGTTCACCTGGTCGGCGCCCGCGAGCGAGGTGGAGATGATCGCCAGGAACGGCAGCAGGACCAGGATCGTGCAGACCAGCAGGATCAGCGACTTGGCCACGCGCCAGGGCGGGGACCCCGGTGACTCCCCGGGGATGGCGCTGTAGGAGCGCCGCGGCCTGCTGCGCACCGGGTGGCTGGGATTGAGCGTGGTCATGACTGGTAGACACCTTCTTCGCCGAAGAGGTGGGCGATCTTGTTGGCGCCCAGGACGAGCACGACTCCGACGATGCCCTTGACCAGGCCGACCGCGGCGCTGACGCCCCACTGCCCGCCGATGAGGCCGTTGTTGTAGACGTAGGTGTCCAGTACCTCGCTCTGGTCCAGCCCCACGCCGCCTTGTTGCAGCAGGATCTGCTCGAAGCCCACGCTCAGCGCGTCGCCGAGGCGGAGGATGAGCAGCAGGATCACCAGGCCGCGCAGCGCGGGCAGGGTGACGTGCCAGGTCTGGCGCAGCCGGCTGGCGCCGTCCATCGCGGCGGCCTCGTAGAGGTCGTTGTCGACGCGGGAGAGCGCGGCCAGGAAGAGGATGGTGCCCCAGCCGGTGTCCTTCCAGATGACCTGGGAGGTGAGCAGCCCCTTGAACAGGTCGGGGTTGCCGATGATGTTCCAGCTGCCCATCTCGTGGGCGCGCAGGAACAGGTTGAGCATGCCGTCGTTGCCGAGCATCTGCTGGAAGAGCGCGACGACGACCACCCAGGACAGGAAGTGCGGCAGGTACAGGACGTTCTGCACCCACTTCTTGACCCGGTCGCTGACCAGGCTGTTCAGCGCCAGCGCCAGCAGGACCGGCGCGGGGAAGACGAAGATGACCTGGATCAGGGTCAGTTCGAGCGTGTTGACCAGCGCGTGGAGGAACCCCTGGTCACCGTTGAAGATGACGTCGAAGTTCTGCAGGCCGCTCCACCGGCTGTGCATGATGCCGATGTAGGGCTGGTAGTCCTGGAAGGCGATGACGTTGCCGAGCAGCGGGATGTACTGGAAGAGCAGCAGTACAACGATGCCCGGTATCAGGAACCAGAGCAGGCCCATGTCGCGGCGGCGTGGACGGGACGCCCGCTGCGGGCTGTCGCCCGGCGGTGCGTCTGCCGAGGGCGGCCGAGCGGCCGGTTGGTCAAGGGTCGTCATGACATGAAAGCCCTTTCCTAGAGAGACGGGTGTCTCCGGCCACCACCAGGGCCAGGGGGGCTATATAAATTCAATGGATTACCTTACGTCAATGCTTCCAACAGGTAAATTGCGTCGGCAACCGCTCGTTCGGCAGCCAGGGAGCTGTGTCTACACTCGTAGAAAGCGCGTTCTTGCTGGTGGCGGCCGGAGTGCCCTGATCGGCGAAGTGAAAGACTCTCCCTGGCCAGCCGGGCATGCTGTCGGCCAATAAGTACTTTTACAAAAGGAGGTAAGCGCATCGTGCAACGGCCCGCGGACATCGCTCTGACCGACCATCAGCTCGCTGAACTCGACGTTTGGGCGGAGGGGGGAGCGGAGCGTGCCGTCCGGGTCGGCATCGTGCGCGACGCGGCCGCGGGTGTCTCCGTGACGGAGAGCGCGCGCCGGCTGGGGGTGTCGCGCCCGACCGTGATGGCCTGGCGGCAGCGCTACGCGCAGAGCGGGCTGGCGGGCCTGGAACACCAGCCCCGCAGCGGCCGGCCGCACCGTATCGACGAGGCCGACGCGGTGGCCGCCACCCTCGCGGGGCCGCCCGCTCCGCTGCGGGAGTGGTCGGCACGGGCCCTGGCCGAACTCCTCGGCGTCTCGCACACCTCGCTCGGGAAGGTGTGGCAGCGCTGGGGCGCGCACCCGGGCACCCCCGAGGGGCCGTTGCACCTGCCCGCGCGGGGCCCGCTCAGCTGCCACCGGCCGGAGCTGCTGGGGGTGTGGGCGGCCGGGCAGGGCGCGGCGGGTCTGGCCGTCGCGGAGACGGACCGGCCCGAGCAACTCGACACGGTGCAGGCGGGCGGCGAGGAGCGGCGCCGGCGTTACGCGGCCATGACCGTGAGCCTGCGCCGGGCCCAGATGCGCGCCGAGGACGGCGCGGTGCGGCCCGGCACGCCTCCGCAACTCGCCGAGCTGGTACGGATGTTCCCCGGCCGTACCGTCCACGTGCTGCTCTGGGGCGACACCGCGGACGTGCAGCCGCTGCCGCCGGGCGTCGTACGCCACACCGCCTCGGCGTCGATGGGATGGGCCGCCACGGTGAGCGTGGTGGCCCAACTCGAGCTGCGCTACCAGCCGCACCGGGCCCGTGCGGCGCTCGACTCGCTCGCGGAGGCGACCCGCGTGCACGCGGGCGCGCCGGCCACCGAGCCGTTCCGGTGGTTCCGTTCGGGGAGCGCGGCCGAGGCGCCGCCGGCCAAGGCCACGCACCGCGCGTTCGACCAGTTCACGCTGGGCTCGTTCAACGAGAAGCTGGTGATCGAGGCGATCCGCGTGTCCGGGGCGCTGAGCCGGGTGGAGATCGCCGAACGCACCGGGCTCACCCCCCAGGCGGTGTCCCGGATCACCCGCAACCTGCTGACCACGGGCCTGCTCGCCGAGGACGAGCGGCGGATGGCGAGCAGGGGCAAGCCGCGGGTCCCGCTGCGGCTGCGCCCCGACGCGGCGTGCGCGATCGGCCTGCACGTGGACCCGGAGGTGATCACCCTGGTCCTGGTGGACCTGTGCGGGAACGTCCGCGACCGCCGCCAGTTGGCGCTGCCCCGGCCGAGCGCACCGGAGTGGTGCGTGGCCCGGATCGGGGACATGGCCCGCGCGGCCGTCGACACGGTCGGCGCGCTCGCGGAGAACCTGCTCGGCGTGGGTGTGGCGGCGCCCGGACCGCTCGACGTCAACGCCGGGATGCTGCTCGACCCGCCGCTGTTCGAGGGCTGGGACGAGGTGCCGCTGCGCGCCTGGCTCAGCCGTGAACTCGAACTGCCGGTCCTGCTGGAGAAGGACGCGACGGCGGCCACGGTGGGCGAGCGGTGGCTGGGCGCGGCCGAGAGTTCGGGCGACTTCGCCTACCTGTACCTGGGCGCCGGTGCGGGCAGCGGCGCGTTCCTCAACGGGGACGTCTTCCGCGGGGCCTCGGGCAACGCCGGCGAGTTCGGTGTGATGACGGCCTACGCGGCGGACCGGCTCACCCCGGACGGCGATCCCCGGATGGTGCCCGAGTGCGCGACCATGTCCGCGGTGGTCGCCGCGGCCGCCGAAGCCGGCCTGGCGCTGCCGCACACCGGCGCGCACGCGGCCGTGTGCGCGGCAGCGGCGGACGGCGACGAGCGGGCCGCGGAGGCGATCCGGCGAGTGGCCCGCGTGGTGGCCCGCGGCGCGGTCGCGATGACGGAGCTGTACGACATCGACCTCATCGTCGTCGGCGGCCCCGCGGTGCCGCCGCAGGTCGCGGAGCTCTACCTCACGGAGATCTCGGCGGCCGTGAACCGCCTGCCGGTCGCGCGGCGGGTACGCCAGGTGCGGGTGGTGTACTCGACGCTCGGCGACGCGGCGGCGGCCGTGGGAGCGGCGGCCGGCGTCTTCCACACCACGTTCGCACCGCGCCTGCACACCCACTCCGCGCAGCCCGGCCGCGGCCCGTCAGGAGCGTGAAGTACGGCGGAGTGCCCGGCCGGGCGGCCCCGGTGTGGCGCGGTCGTGGCGGCTGCTGCGCCGCGGCGGCACGCTGGTCTCCTACGGCCCCGCGGCCACGAAGGACAGCGGCGGCAACTCCCGACTGCCGGTTGCTGTAACTGTTCGCGCGCCTGACGCTGTGGAACTACCTGCCCAACGGCAAGAGCGCGCACTTCTACAACTTCTGGGCCGGGCGGCGCCGCCTGTCCGACTTCCGGCCCCGGCTGGGCGAGGACCTCACGCAGGTGCTGCGGCTGCTGGCCGACGGCGTCCTCGCGCCGCAGGTCGCCGCGCGCTTCCCGCTGTCCGGGGCCGCCTCGGCGCTGGCCCTCGCCGAGTCGCGCACCGTCGCCGGGAAGGTCGTCATCGTGCCCGACCCGAACGGGTCGTGAGCCGGGGCCGGCGGAGCGAACCGGAGCCGGGCGGGCGGGTCCGCGCCGGCTGGGCGCCGCGGCCCGTCCGCCCGGGCGTCCCCGTGCCGGGTCCCTTTGGGTCGGTCGGCTCCTCGTGGGCGTCAGGCTGCCGACGACCGCTTCTGCCTCCGGTAGTCGACGGCGGCGAGGTCGTCCTTGCCGTGCCCGGCCGCGACGGTCTGCTCCAGCCGGTCCCGCACCGCCTGGAACAGGGAACTGGGGACGTCGGCCGACGCCGCCAGGTCGATGTCCTTCAAGGCGAGCCGCACCCCGAACCCGGGCGCGTACGCCTCGTCGTCCATCGCGCTGATCTTCTGCAGTTCGTACGGCATCGCCAGCGGACCCGCCTCCAGCGCGCGGACCAGGGCCGCGTGGTCGACGCCGAGCGCGTCGCACAGCGCCAGGACGTCGCTCATGGCCACCGTCGAGGCGGCCATCCAGGCGTTGAGCGCGAGTTTGACGGCGCTGCCCTCGGCTCCCGTGCCCACGTGCAGCACGGACGAGCCGAGGTCGTCGAGGACGGGACGCGCCCGCGCGAGGACGTCCTCGGAGCCGGCGACGAGCCAGATCAGCGTGCCCTGCAGGGCGGGATCGGTGCTTCCCGAGACCGGCGCGTCGAGGTACGCGACACCGTGGTCGCGTGCCAGGCCGGCCAGGTCGGTGGCGCTGCTCGGCCCCACCGTGCTGGCCTGCACCCACACGGCGTCGTCGGCGAGCCGGGCGAAGGCGGCCGACATGACCTCCGCGACCGCCGGGCCGTCACGGAGCACGGTGAAGACGACGGACGCGCCGGCGACCGCGTCGCCCAGGTCCTCCACCGCCGTGACCCCCTCAGCGTGCTCCGCCGCCGCGCTCGCCTTCTCCGACGTGCGGTTCCACAGCCGTACCTCGTGCCCGGTCCGTCCGAGCCGCGTCGCCATCGCCGCGCCGAGCGCGCCGGCTCCCAGGACGGTGAGTGTCGTGCTCTGCGACATGGAAGGCTCCCTTGCCCGCGGATTCCCTTCCTGTCCATGCTCCTCCCGGACCCCGCGGACGTCCTGGCGAACGCCTGCGGCGCGGGTGCGGCGCGGGTGCGGCGGGGTGGTCCCGCCGCCGGCGGCACGGGGTGCCGGGAGCGGCCCCATGGCCGCGCGCCCGGCCATGGACCAGGCGCGGCCCGCGCCGAACCCGCACGACGGGCGCACCGTGCACGCCGTCGCCGCCCAGGCCGGCCCATCGGCGGTGCGGGACGCGGCCCCGGACACCGCGTCGCCCGAAGGCGATCCGACCGTGGGCCGGGGCGTTCCGCTGCGAGCGGGCCGCCGACGCCCCGGACCGGCTCCGGCAGGACCGGTACGCCGGCTGCTCGCCCGCTACCGCGCCGCACTGCGACCGCCCTGTCCTGCTCCGTACGGCCCCGGGCCGCCTCGGTGGCGAGCGGGGCCGCGGCTCAGGTGCGGAGGCCGCCGTCGACGCGCAGGACCGTGCCGGTCGCGAAGGAGGAGCGGTCGCTGAGCAGCCAGGCGGCGGCTCCTGCTCCGTACGGCCCCGGGCCGCCTCGGTGGCGAGCGGGGCCGCGGCTCAGGTGCGGAGGCCGCCGTCGACGCGCAGGACCGTGCCGGTCACGAAGGAGGAGCGGTCGCTGAGCAGCCACGCGGCGGCCTGGGCGATCTCGTCGGGCTCGGCCGGCCGGCGCAGCGGAGTGACGGACCTGGTGCGGTCCACGATGCCGGGGGAGTCCGCCTCCCACTCGCGGATCATCTCGGTCATGGTGGCGCCCGGGGCGACGGCGTTGACGCGGATGCCCTCCGGGCCGTAGGTGACGGCGGCCGACTCGGTGAGGCTGTTGACCGCCCGCTTCATCGCGCCGTAGGCCGGCAGCTCCGGGTTGCCCATCAGGCTGCCGACGGACGAGTTGTTGACGATGGCCCCCGTCCCGGCGCTGGCCCGGATGGCCTGGACCTCGGCGACCATGGCCAGCCAGACACCCTTGAGGTTCACCTCGTAGATGCGGTCGAAGTCGTCCTCCGGCAACTGGTCCATCGGGCCCGGGCGCTGGATCGCCGCGCCGTTGTTGAACGCGACGTCGAGCCGGCCGTAGAGGTCCACCGCGCGCGCCACGGCAGCCCGTACGCTCGCCGCGTCGGCGAGGTCGCACACCACGTACTGCGCGGTGCCGCCCGCCGCCCGGACCTCCTCGGTCACGGCCTTGAGCTGGTGCTCGGTACGGGCCGCCAGCAGCACGCGGGCGCCCTCGCGGGCGAAGAGCCGCGCCGCGGCGGCGCCGATGCCGCGCCCGGCGCCGCTGACGAAGGCGACCTTGCCGGCGAGCAGGCCCCGGTCCGCGGAGGCGGTGGCGGAAGCGGTGGCGGAAGTGGTGGTGGCGGCGGAGCCCTTGGATGTGTCGGTGGTGGGTGTGCCGTCGACGGGAGTGAGGTTGTCCATGGGAACGAGCCTGCGTCCGGCCGCGGAGCCGATCCAGGCACCGGCTGTACCTGGCTGCGCGGTGCGGGCCCGGCCCACACTGGGAGCATGGACCGACGAGAACTGGCCGACTTCCTGCGCAGCAGGCGCGAGCGGATCGGCCCGGCCGACGTGGGGCTGCCGGCCGGGCGGCGCCGGCGCACCCCCGGGCTGCGCCGCGAGGAGGTCGCGCAGCTGGCGTTCATCTCCACGGAGTACTACACACGCCTGGAGCAGGCCCGCGGCCCGTGGCCGTCGCGCGAGGTGCTGGCCGGGCTGGTCCGGGCCCTGCGGCTGTCGGACGCCGAGCGCGACCACCTCCACCACCTCGCCGGCGCGCCGCCGCAGCGGCCGGCCGGCCCCGCCCGCGAGGTGCGGCAGAGCATCCTCGACCTGCTGCGCCGGCTGCCGCAGGCCGCGGCGATCGTGACGTCCGCGACCTGCGAGGTCCTCGCCTGGAACGACCTCGCGGCGGCCTTGATGGAGGACTTCTCCGTGGTGCCGCGGCGCGACCGCAACCTCGTGCGCAGGTGCTTCCTCGGGCCGCACCCGCAGGGGCTGCGGCTGTACGGGGTGTCCGACGCGGACCTCTTCGCGCGCTCCTCGGCGCAGCGCATGCGCGCCACGGCCGCCCGCTACCCGGAGGACTCCGAAGTGGCCGAGCTGGTGGACGAACTCCTCGCCGGGAGCGAGGAGTTCCGCCGGCTGTGGGACTCCCACGACGTGTCCGTCGCCCCGACCCTGTGCAAGACGTTCCCGCACTCGCCGGTCGGCCCGGTCACCGTCGACTGCGACGTCCTCGACATCACCGACCGCGATCAGCAGGTGGTGATCTACACCGCCGCCCCCGGCTCGCCGTCCGAGGAGGCGCTCCGGCTGCTGTCGGTCATCGGCACGCAGCGCATGGACGTCCCGCGCTGACCTGGACCTCCGCCGTGGCCGCAGATCCGAATTGTCGTACCCTCCTGCTACATTGCGGCTCTGCTCGTCGCCGACCGCCCGCACTTCGCCGGCGTGACGCGGCGCCCGCACGCCGTACCGTCCTGGGGGGACTTCTTCATGAGCGTCGACCACCCGCCACCGCCGGCCGGGGGCCGGAATCCGTTCGGCGCGCCGGGCTACCACCGTCCGGAGGCCCCGGCCCGCTTCGTGCCGCCGCCCGGCGCGGGGGAACGCAACCACCTCGGCCTCGGCCTGGCGGTGGGCGTGCTCGTGGCGGTCGTGGCGGCGTTCGCCTACGGCGGGCTGCTGTGGGGGCTGACCGACCGTCACGGCAGCAGCGTCGAGTTCCACTTCGGCGCCTTCGTGATGGCCGCGCTGGTGGGGATCACCGTCGGCGAGGTCGGCGGGCGCGTCGTGGCGCTTCCCTTCGCGGCGGCGCTGCTCACGGCCGGCGCGGTGATCTTCGGGAGCCTGTTCGGCGCCGTGCTGATCGCCGGTGACACCGCGGCCGGACTCGGCCACAGCCTCTCGGTCACGGACGTCTTCTTCCACCACTTCGGCTCCCTGTGGAGGGCGTGGACGCACGACTTCGGCCTGGGACGGCTCTCCACCCTGTGCTGCTCCGCGCTCACCGCCTACGGGCTGGCCAGGTACTTCGGCGACAGATGAGCGCGGTGAGCCCAGCCGGGCCGAACGGGGAGGAGTGGCAGGCCGGGCCGGCGTGGACGAGGGAGCCGGCGGGCGGTGGGTGCTTCGCCGCCGCGTACGGGGCTTCGCGCTGCTCGGCCGGCCGCGGGATGCGGCGGGCGACCGACGAGACGGACCGGGGTCGATGATCAACCGGCCCGGGCCTGGGCGTATCGTCCGGTAAGGGCGTGCCACGCGGGCTCGTCGGCACGGTGGTTGGGGGTGGTTCGCGCCCAAGTGCGGCCGTACGCGACGGAATTCGGCCGATCCCGGGTCCAACCGGTTCCGCGTGGTGGAGGATGGCGCCTGGGACGGGAGCGCCGGACCGCCTCACCGGCCGGTCCGCGGGGCGTACGCACCGCACGGCCCGGCCGGGCGACCTGAGACCTTACGGAATCTTACGGAACCTTACGGAGACGACGCATGCCCACCTCGCGGCCCCCGCGGGACCCTGGCGCCGACGGCAGCCGGCCGGAGCCGGACGACGACGCCGCACCGGCGGTGGTGGTCCGCCGCGCGGTCGTGATGCCCTCGGTGCCCGACGGCCCCCCGCCGGCCGCACCCGCGCGGACCGCGACCGGCGGCGCCGCGGGGACGGCCGCCGCCGGGGAACCGCTCGGGTCCGTGCGGCCCGCCGCGGGCGGTTCCGGGCCCGGGGCCGGCGGTGCTTCCGGCAGCGCTTCCGGCGGTGCCTCCGGGCGGGGCCCGGAGGGCGGGCGGAGGTCGGCGGCCCGCTCGCTGCCGGTACTGATCACGGTGGGCGTGGTCGTGGCGATCGGCGCCACGCTCCCGTTCGCGGTCACCACCTGGCAGCACCACGGCGCGGCCCCCGCCGCGCAGACCCATGACATCCCGTCCGCCGACCCCCACGGCGACACCCCGCAGACGCTGCCGGCCCCGGCCACCGGCACCGCGTCGCCCACCGCGAAGGTGTCGCCCCACGCGTCGAAGAAGCCGCCCGCGCACCCGCACCGCGCCGCCGGCACCCCACACCCGGGAACGGCCGGCACGACCTCGGGGAAATCCGCGCCGAAGCATACGGCGACGCCGAAGTCGACGCCGAAGTCGACGCCGAAGAAGAAGGTGTCGACCGCGGCCGCTGCCCGCGCCCGCGCGAACGCCGCCTCCAGCGCGAGCAAGGTGCTCATCGACAACGTGACCACCCGCCTGTGCGCCGACGTACCCGGCTTCGGCAACGGCACGAGCGACGGACCGGTCAACCAGTACGACTGCGACGGCACCGACGGCGACAACCAGTTGTGGGACCTTCAGGTCGCGTACAAGAGCGGTGGCCCGCAGGGCGCCAGCCTGTTCGTGATCAGGAACCACAAGGACGGGCTGTGCATGGACCTGCCGAACTACGGCGCGGAGCCGGCCGGTACGAAGATCGAGGAGTTCGCCTGCAACCGGACGAAGGCCGACAACCAGCTCTGGTGGCTGGACCCGCGCCCGGACGGCACGTACTGGATTCGCGACTACAGCAGCGGCATGTGCGTCAACGTGCCCGGCGTCGGCACCGGCCGCGAGGACGCCCGGCTCGAACAGGACCCCTGCGACACCAGTCCGAAGGACGACTTCCGCTGGCGCTTCCGGTGAGCCCTGGCGAGCGGCACCTACCGGGTGTCTGACCGCGTCCGCACTTGACCTTGCCCGAAGGTGAAGGCCGACAGTGGCGGTGGGTCCAAGTCGGCGAGCCGGGCGTGAAGGGCTTCGACCGCACTTCGACCGCACCCCTGTCGAGAGGAGCCCGCACCATGGACGACACCGCACTTCTGGCGGAGCAGAGGGCCTACTACCGGGCCGGCGCGGCCGAGTACGACCGGCAGTACGCGACCTACGAAGCCCTGCGGGAGTTGCTGACGGTCGTCGACGAACTCCCGATCGCCGGGGACGTGTTGGAGCTGGCCTGCGGGACGGGCCGGTGGACCCCGGGCCTTGCCGCGCGGGCCCGTTCGGTGACGGCCGTCGACGCGTCAGCGGAAGTGCTGGCCCTGGCCCGGGCGCGCACCACCTCCCCCTCGGTCGAGTTCCTCCAGGCCGACCTGTTCACGTGGCGGCCGCCGCGACGCTACGACACGGTGTTCTTCGCCTTCTGGCTCTCCCACGTTCCGCCGGCGCGGCTGCCCGCCTTCTGGAACACCGTCGCCGCCGCGCTCGCGCCCGGTGGTCGGGCGGTCTTCGTCGACGACGGCCCCGCCGCGGCGGCGTACGAGGACGTCCTGCCGGACCAGCCGACCCCGGCGGCGCTGCGCCGGCTCGACGACGGCAGCCAGTACCGCATCGTGAAGGTCTTCCACGATGCCCGCTCCCTGACGGACGACCTCACCGCGCTGGGCTGGTCGGTCCAGGTCCGTACCCTCGACGGGAACATCGTCGGCGTCGCGGAACCGCCGCATGTCGACGACCGCGCCGCCGGCCGAGGTGACACGGGGGAGTGAGACGGGGAAGGGGCGGGCGCGGCCAAGGCCGCACCGCGGGGAGACCGGTGCCTGACGCTGGGGCACCGTCACGGTGAGAGGCCGGGATCGCCCGCCTCGTACAGGCGCATCACCGACGACCGGAACTGCTCGGCCGCGGCCGGCGCGTCCAGGCGGCCGGCGCGGATCTGCTGGTCGGCGGCGTGGCCGAGCGCGATCGTGGCGGCGACCAGCCAGCCGGTCCCCAGGCAGGTGGTGAACTCGCCGCTCTCGCGCCCGCGGCGGATCAGCGCCTCCAGGCGCTGCTCGACCGGCAGGTGGCGCGAGGCGTCCGCGTCCGGATCGCCGCCCGGCCGGCCGAGCGCCGTCTGCTCGGCCAGGAGCGTCCCGACGGCGCCCAGGAACCGGCCGAGTGCCGCGGTGGCGGTGCCCTCTTCGAGGTCGGCGGCCTCCAGCACCGCGAACGCCCGGCGGCCCAACTCGTCGCGCACCGCCGCAAGGAGCGCCTCGCGCGTGCCGAAGTGCACGTATGTGGTCTGCCGCGTCACACCGGCCTCGGACGCGATCTCGGACATGCTCGCGTCGGGACGCTCGGCAAGCACCCGGATCGCCGCCGACACCACGGCGGCACGGTTGCGCCCGACCTCCACCCGCTGACGGCGGCGCCTTATCTCTGACACGGTTGACAACCCTAACAGCCCTGCCAAGGATGACAGTCATGTCAGAGACAACCGAACGGGCGGCACGCCGCCTCCTGATCGACTACACCCGCGACATCGCCCTGTCCGACGAGGACCCCGCGCTGATCGTGGATCGCACCCTGACCGGCGACGCGGTCTGGGTCACCGACGGCACGGAGCTCACCCGCGAGCAGTTGGTCGCGCACGCGGCGCCGGCCCGCAAGAACGTCACCGCCACGCGGATGCGGATCGACGAACTCCTCGTCGACGGGCGGCGGTTCGCCGCACGCTGCCGCCTCAGCGCCGAACACCGCAAGCTCGGGACCGTGGTGATGGAGTGGATGCTGATCGGCGAGGTCGCCGACGACGGAAGGGTGCGGCGCGTCCGTCAACTGGGCCGGCCGGCGGCGTAGCGCGGGGTCGGCCCCGAGGCGTGAGGAGGCGCGGGGCGGCTACACCTCCTGGGCCACGGTGAGCACGATCTTGCCCTGGATGTGTCCTCGCGCGGCGCGCTCGTGCGCGGCCCGCGCGTCCGCCAGCGGGAACGTGCTGTCGATCGCGACGCGGACCGTGCCCGCGTCCAGCAGGCCCCCCAGTTCGGCGAGTTGCGCGCCGTTCGAGCGGACCTGGGTGAGGGAGACCGTGACCCCCAGCTTCGCGGTCTCCTCGTCGTCGAAGTCCCCGGGGAACACGGGGAACTGGGCGCCGCCGCGCTTGAGCGTGCGCAGGAGGCGCCTGCTGTCGGGGCCGCCCACGGTGTCGAGGACGAGGTCGACGCCGTGCACGAGTTCCTCGGGGCGGCTCCTGGTGTAGTCGATGAACCGGTCGGCACCGAGTTCGGCCAGGAACGCCTCGTGCGCGCCGGAGGCCACCGCGATGACGTGGGCGCCCTTCGCCTTCGCCAGTTGCACCGCGAAGTGGCCCACGCCGCCGGCGGCGCCGTTGACGAGCACTGTCGTGCCGGCGCCGAGGGGGACCGGGCGATGCGGCACCGGCTGGAAGGGCGAGGGGCGGTCGTGGCCGAGTGCGATCAGGAACTGCCACGCGGTGAGTCCGGCCATCGGCGCCCCGGCGGCGTGCACGTGGTCGACGCCGGCCGGCTTGCGGGCGAGGTCCGAGGCGGGCGCGGCCACGTACTCGGCGTAGGCGCTGCCGTCGAAGCCGGGAAAGCGCAGCAGGCCGAAGACCTCGTCGCCGACGGCGAGGCCGTCCACGTCGGCGGCGACGGCCTCGACGACGCCCGACACGTCCGTGCCCGGAGTCACCGGCAGGCTGACCGTCGATTCCGGTTCCCCGGGGATCGTGGTCAGCCCGCCGCGCAGGTACCAGTCCGGCGGGTTGACGCCGGCCGCGTGCACGCGGACCAGCACCTCGCCCGGGCCCGGCACGGGAATCGGCACCTCGTCGTAGCGCAGTACCTCGGGGCCGCCGTGCTCGTGGAGCCGGACCGCCCTCATCGTGTGTGTCGGCATCGTTCTCTCCTGCTCGCGCTGCGGGCTACGCTGAATCGGATCGGCGATCCACATAAGTGGACCACTGATCCGAATATATGGACCACTGATCCGGATAGTCAAGGGGACCGATGCGGGCGGACGCCAGGAAGAACCGTGACCACGTGCTCGCCGTCGCGGGCACCGTCATCTCCGAGCAGGGCGTCGACGCCTCGCTGCGCGACATCGCCCGCAGGGCCGACGTGGGGCTCGCCACGCTGCTGCGGCACTTCCCGACCCGCGAGGCGCTGCTCGACGCCCTGCTCCGCACGAGTTTCGACGAACTGACGGCGAAGGCGGGCGAGTTCGAGACATCGAGCGCGCCCGAGGACGCCCTCGTCACGTGGCTGAGCGACTGCGTCGTATGGGCGACCGAGTACCGGGGCGTGACCGAGCTGATGGCAGCCGCCATCGAGGACACCGAGTCCGCGCTCCACGCCTCCTGCGTCACCCTGCGCGCGGCCGGTGCGCGGCTCCTCACCCGTGCTCAGGCCGCGGGCACGGCGCGGAGCGACATCGACGGCGCCGACCTGTTCGCGCTGATCGCCATGCTCGCCTGGCTCGGTGACCAGCCCTCGCTCGCGCCCCGCGCCGATCGTCTCTTCGACGTGGTCGCGGGGGCGATCCTGACGGGTGGGCGCCTCGGCGAAGCGACCGAGGGGGAAGGCCGCGCCCGGGGCCGCGGCTGACTGCTTCACCCGCGGGTTCGGCCGTGCGCGACACGACGCCGGGTTCGCCGGGGGAGGGGCGGGCGGTCGGCCCGATGGTCGGGCCGAGCGCCGGGCCGGGCTCAGGCGTGAGAAACGTCGAACCCGGTGCTGACGCGGCGATGCTCACGAGGGCGCCGCAGTTCGCCGCCGCGAGGGCCAGCCGGTATCACGGCACGTTCCAACCGAGCACGACCGGCAGCCCGTGCTCGTGACCCAGCGTGTTGATCGTGCCCGGATGCGGGTGCCCGAACTGCCGCCCGGCCGACGCGTCAAGCCTGAGCCAGCGCGCGGTGAGGATGCGGGACAGGTGGCCGTGCGCGACGACGGCCACGTCGCCCTGGTCCAGCAGCGGCCGGACCCGGCCGAGGAAGGCATCGACCCGCACCGTCACCTGCCCGAGGTCTTCTCCGCCGTCGACGCCGTCGCGCCACAGCTCCCAGCCGGGCCTGAACTCCTGGATCTGCTCGGCGGTCAGCCCCTCGTAGCGACCGTAGTCCCATTCGATCAGGTCGGTGTCGGGCTTCGCGCTGCTCAGTCCGGCCAGTTCGGCGGTCCGAACCGCGCGGGTCAGCGGGCTGGTGTGGACGGCGGCGAACTCCCGATCGGCCAGCCGGGGCGCGAGCGCACGAGCCGATTCCTCGCCCGCCTCGGTCAGTGGCAGGTCGGTACGGCCGGCATGCTGCCCGGTCCGGCTCCACGCGGTCTCGCCGTGCCTGATCAATACCAACTGGCCCATGGCCGAGGACCGTATCTCACCGCGAAAACAGGGTGAACATCGCCTGATGTGGCGTCGGCTGGTGTGAAGGAGGCGCCGACGGCGTCCAGGTCGCCGAGCGGGGTGCCGGCGCCGCGGTGATCGGCCTCGTCACCGCCGCTGCGGTCACCCCGGCCACGGGCCCGGTCGGCGGCCGACCGAGGATCGGTACCAGGGCTCTCCTCGGCGGCCGTTCGGCGTCACTCCCAGCCCGCGGGGCCCGAGCAGCGTGCCGGCCAGCGCCGGACCCGGCCCCTGCTGCCGGACGGCACGCCCTCGTCCAGTGCCTCGGTGAGGGCGAGCAGCGCGGCCCGGTCCTGCTCGGCCGCCGCGCCCGAGCCCGCGCCGCTCGTCACGTCCCGCAGCAGCACCACGCCGGACCCGCGTACCTCGCGCACGTCCAGGACGCGGAAGGTCGTGCCCGGTGCGAAGACGACCTCGTCCGCGGACTCCGCGGCGCCGCCGGTGCGGGGCTGGGCGCCACCGCGCTCCAGGCGGACCCGTCGCCCGTTCTCGGACCAGACGGCGTACCGGGTGGTCGCGGAGGGGCCGCGCAGGTTCGCGGTCAACGCGCTGACCGGGCCGGGCGCGCGCAGCAGCCGGCCGGGTACGGTCCGCTCGGGCGCCAGCGCGTCACCGCTCCTGAACGCGGGGCCCCGGTACGGCACCATGCGACCCAGGCCCGACGCGAGGCACGCGGCGTAGGGCAGCACGCGAGGGTCGCCCGCGCGCAGGGCGGCGCCGAGCGCGAGGTGGCCGAGCGGGCCGTCCCCCGTGGTGAGGTACAGGTGAACGGCCAGCACGTCGACGGGATGCGGCGCCCACTCGCCCATCTCCTCGGTGGCCGCCCGGCCCAGCATCCGCTCGACGGCCTCCTCCTGCCCGCGCCAGACCTCGTCCGGCACCAGCGCCCGGAACGCCTCGCGCTGGGCGGCGGAACTGCGGTGGCCCAGCCCGAACGACGGTGTCAGCACCGGCCGTCGCACCATGGGCGGTACGGCTGCGGGGGGTACGGGCGCAGGCGGTGCGGCCTGCGGCGGTACGGGTCCTGGCGGTATGAGTGCCGGGGGAGCCGTGCCGGCCGGCGGCCGCGGCGGTATGGGCCCGGGCGCCGTGGGCGGCTCGACGGCCTTGCTGCGTACGGCACTTCGGGCGTCGGATGCGGGTGCGGGCGCAGGGGCCGGCACGGGTGCGGGTGCGGGTGCGGGTGCGGCCGCAGGCGGGGGCACCGGCGCGCTCACCGGTGCTGGTGCCGGAACTGGAACCGGCGCCGGCCCTGCCTGACCGGCGCCCGACGGCCGGGGCAGCGCGGGGCGGGCGGGCAGCCGCGGCCCGGGCTGCTGGCGGGTTCCACCGGGCGCAGGGACCGCCGGTGCCGCCGGGAGCGGGTGGGGCCGGGCCGGGGGAGCCGGGCGGCGGGCGGCGGGCTGGGGCGGCTTGGTCCGCAGCCGCTTGACGCCGTGCTCGGACAGCACCCGGCTCAACTCGCGCGCCTGCTCCGTGCCGCAGTCGCCGTAGAGGTGGAGCACCGCGCGTTCGCGTACCTCCGGGCTGAGCGCGGCCAGCAGTGTACGGAGGGCGGGCAGCGCGGAGGAGCCCAACGGGCGGCCCGGCGTGCCCAGTTCGATCGCGGGCGCGTCCGCGTCGACCGGGCGCTCGGCGAGTGCGATCGGCATGCCGCTCACCCGGGTCACGCGCAGCCCGGACCGGGTCACCGCGACCTGCCAGGACTCGGAGAGCCGCAGCACCCCGGTCCGCGCCGAACCGACGCCCCTGAGCGGGGGCTGCCAGCGCAGCAGCAGCGGCGGTACGGGTGGGCCGTCGAGCTGCGGGCGGCACACGACCGACTCCACGAAGGGGCGCCAGGCCGGGGTGCCGTCCCGCCCGATCAGTACGGTGCGCACCTGGTGCGTGTCGCCGTCGGGCGACAGGCCGTCGGTCATCAGCGGCGCGCCGGTCAGCACCTCCACCTCGATGCGGAACGTGTCCGCGGCCAGCTGTCCGGCCGCGAGCAGGTCGCTGTTGCCGCCCGGGGCGAGCCGGATCGCCGAGCGTATCGGCGGCGGCAGCAGCGTCAGGGCGCCGACCACGTCGTGCGGGGTCAGCTCGACCTCGTCGCCGGGCGCGCCCACCAGCACCACCGGCCGGTCCGGGCCGACCGGGACGGCGAACGCCAGGTCGCCGGGAAGCGGAGCGGGTTCGTCGAGCGGGCGCAGCGCCACGCCCGCCGGAATCCGGTGGATCGCGGTCTCCCCGGTCGCGGTCCCCGACAGCCGGTCCAGGTCCGCCTGCCACGACGGCGCGGGCAACTGCCGTCCCAGCGGCTCGGGTTCGCCCTCGGGGGCGAACCGCCACCAGCCGCGGTTCTGGCCGGCCCCGGCGCCGCCCCCGGTCTCCTCAGGGTCCTCCGGGCGCCGCGGCACGAACAGCGAGCCGCCCGGCACCAGCAGCGCGGCCCCGTCGGGCGCGACCACGCGCACACCCCACCGTTCGACGATCCTGCGTGCGACCGCGGGCCGGTCCGCGCGGGCGGTGGCGGCGTGCGACAGCACCAGCAGCACCTCGCGGAACGAGCCCGGCCGCTGCCCGTCGAGCACTTCCTCCAGGCCCGACCACGCCCGTTCGCTCTCGGTGCCGACCACGACGGTGACCGTGGTGCCGTCCTGCGCGGCCATGGCATAGCCGAGTTCGGCGATCGACATCGGGTCAGGCGCGGGCTCGCCCACCGTACGCACCACGTGGACGCCGTCGATCTCCTCGACGTGGATGGCGTCCGGGTCCACCGCGTCCACGGAGCCGGGCCCCGCGCCCGCCGCCCCGCCCACCGCCTCGGCACCCTCCGCGTCCCGCCGTCCGCCGTCCGCCCCACGGCGCGGACGCGTGCCGATCCACCGTCTCACCAACCGTCACCGCATCCTGCTCGCCGATATGTACCCATGAACGCGACCATCGCGTGATTCCGCACAATAACGCAGGTGTATGACTTCCCCTCGACACCGGTGTCACACCCGCCGCAGCCGTCCGAGATCCCCTACGGACAGGGTAGTTGCGACCGCCTCCCCGCCGACCGCCCGACGGGGAGGTGTGCCGCCGTGCGCGGGCCCTCGCCGAGCGGCACCCGGGCGGCGTGACCGGGTGGACGTCTGGCGCGACGGCACCCGGTCACGCGCGTGCGCGCGTCCTCAGAGCTCCGCCGTGGGGGAGTCCAGGCCGTGGACGCGGGTGCCCAGGATGCGGCGGGAGACCTCCGCCTCCATGGCCGGGGCGAACGCGTCGAACGGGTCGGACGCGGCGCCGTGCGGGGTGTGTTGCGGCGGCGTGCGGAGGGCCGCGGCGCGTTCCGCGTCGGCCGTGAGGAGGTCCGTGTTGATCGCGGCCGCGGCGCCGACTCCCGCGGCGGCGGCCGCCGGGACACCCGCGAGCAGGTCGCTGACGTTGCCCGCCGCCCAGATGCCCGCGACTCCGGTGAACCCGCCCGCGTCCACGGCGAGTTGCTTGCCCACGCCCCGGGGATGGTCCCGTAGCGGCAGGTCCAGGCCGTCGAGGAAGCCGGCGCGCGCGGCGAAGTAGGGGGCGACCACCAGGTGGTGGACGGGCACGACCGTGCCGGACCCGAGCAGGACTCCGGCGAGGCGGTCCCGGTCGTCGATCCGCAGACCGGTCACCGGGCCGTCCACCACCGCGACGCCCAGGCCAGCCAGTTGCTCCCACTGCTGGTCGGTGAGTTCGGGGCCGCCGTTCGGGAAGAGCGTGACGTCGTCCGACATCTGACGGAACATCAGGGCCTGGTGGAAGCTGCCCAGCACGCCGATCTTGGTGTCGCGGACCTCCCAGCCGTGGCAGTACACGCAGTGATGGACGTCACGCCCCCACCGCTTCGACAGCCCCGGCACGTCCGGGAGTTCGTCGACCAGACCCGTGGCCACCAGCAACCGCCGCGCGCGCACCTCCCGCACCTCCCGCGCGTCCTGCGTGATCACGCCGAAAACGTCGTCGCGCCGCTCGATCCGGCTGACGCGCCCCGCGACGACCCGGCCACCGTAGGAGGCGACCTCCTCGCGGCCGAGGCGCAGCAGTTCCAGCGGGGAGATCCCCTCACGCCCGAGCAGACCGTGCACCCCCACCTCTTCCGCCGGGGCGTTGCGCGGCTCGCCCGCGTCGATCACCAGCACCGACCGGCGCACCCTGGCCAGGTTCAACGCGGCCGACAGCCCGGCCGTCCCACCCCCGATCACCACGACGTCCCAGGTCGTCCCGTCCACACGCGCCATCTCTCGCTCGCTCATGCCCCCACCCTGCGCGCACCGCGGTCACATGAGCAAAGGCGTGTGCCGTTCCGGCAAAACGGGGTACCGGCCCGCCCGCGATGACGGCCTGGCGTCGGCGCTCGTCCTGGTCGGTGGTTCCGGGCGCCGTTCACCACGTCCTTCCGGTGCCGGGAAACCACCGCGCCTACGTCCTGATCTGCGGTCTCCTGCCTGCCGCGAAGGCCACCAACTGTGCGACCGACTCCCGCTCCTCCGCCAAGGAGTCCGTGCCCTCCTCACCGGACCACTGCTCCCACAACCCGCCTGGAGCGAGAAGCGGCTGTGCACGGCTGGTGCCGAGCACGCCGTCGAGGAACAGGAGCGCCCCCATGGCCCGCCGCCGGCAGTGCCGGTGATGGTCCTCGTCCACGGGGCGTGGAACGAGAAGCGCCTGGTCCAGATAGCGACGCAGCAGTTCGGCATCCTGCTCTGTGCCCAGTCGGGCCAACGCCGTGCAGTAGTCCCAGCCGTACCCGCACGCGGTACCGCTGTGCAGGTCCCGGGCGATTCGGTCGCGGAGGTCGGCACGCCGTCCGACCGCGATGAGCCACGAGGCGGCCGACCGCTCGCGCCAGCCTCCCGTGTCCAGAAGCGTCGTCAGATCTTGGGTGCCGGCCCTGCGCGCGGACCAGCGCAGCCGGTACTGGAAGAGCCGCTGCCGGGGTCGCGGCCAGAACAGCACCCCGCCGCGCAGGTGCAGGCAACGACCGCCGTGGCCGACGTAGCGCCGGATCAATCGATGCCGGTAGCGGTCCTCAGGGCTGCCGAACCTCCCGCGCGGGAAAGTCGCCGCGTAGTCCCGCAGACCGCCGAGGTCCACTCGGACCATCCACGCCGCCGCACGCAGACGCGACCTGTACCCCGCATTGCCCTTGGCCACAACGCCCCCTACCGGTTGCCGACCACCACGGTGCCCCACACCATCGAACAACACCCCATGGCAGACCATCGCGGGATGCCGCGCGGTCTCTCGCTGGGGCGGCCACCCGAGCATCGAGCAGGATGCGGCGGGCCCGCGTGCGGAAGGATGCCATCAGGCCGGCCAGGACACGACGCAGATCCGGTGCGGCCTGGATGACCGTGCGGCCTGGACGACCGTGGAGCCGGTATCCCGCGTCCGGGGCCGTGCCGAATACCTCATGGCCGTCGGCCGGGTGTGGTTCGCTGCTGGGGTGACTCAGGACTTGGAGATCGTCGCATTCGAATCCGCCGAGGCGTTCCAGGCATGGCTCGGCGAGAACCACGCGGTCTCGCCCGGCATCTGGCTCAAGCTCCGCAAGAAGGGGACCGGAACCGCCGCGCTGGACTACACCCAGGCGCTCGACGTGGCCCTCTGCCACGGCTGGATCGACGGCCAGAAGGCGAAGTTCGACGACCAGTGGTGGCTCCAGCGGTTCACTCCGCGCAAGCCGCGCAGCAAGTGGTCCAAGGCCAACCGGGACAAGGTGGCCGCCCTGATCGAGCAGGACCGGATGCGTCCACCGGGACAGGCCGAGGTCGACCGCGCCAAGGCAGACGGCCGCTGGGAAGCGGCCTACGACGGCGCGAGGACCGCCACGGTGCCGGACGACCTCGCGGCAGCCCTGGCCGCCGACCCGGCCGCGGCGGAGTTCTTCGAGACACTGGACCGGCAGAACCGCTACGCGATCCTCTACCGGATTCACGACGCCAAGAAGGCCGAGACCCGGGCGCGCCGGATCGAAAAGTACGTGGCGATGCTGGCGAAGGGCGAGAAGCTGCACCCGTAGTCCGGATTAGTCCGGAGCGGATCGGCTGCGGACACCCCGGCGCCGAGATCGCCCTGTGGAACCCCGAACGTGCCTGGTCGAGTGACGAGGCATTGACCGTCCTCGCCGCTGCCCTGGGTCACTCGGCGCAGCAGGTCCCGGCTCGCGTCTGACGTCCGCAAAGGCCCGCCGGGCATCACGCGTTCAAGCTCAGGGGTGGGCGCTCGCGGGGGAGGTGTCGCGGGGGAGCGGGGCGGAATCCCGGGTCGCGGGGGCACCGAAGCGGGCCAGGTAGTGCCACACCTTCTTCAGGTCCTGCGGGTCGTGCGTGCCGGTGGCGACTGCCGCCGCGATGATCGCGGGGTCGAGTTGCCCGTCGACGGCGATCCGGGTGCCCAGCTCCACGAACCGCGGCCCCCGGTAGTCGGGATGGCGCCGCAACTCCGCGACGGAGAGCCGGAATCCGGCGTGCCACTCCAGCGGGCAGGGCAGCGCCCGGGCCTGCTCCTCGACCGCGGTGTTCCGGTGGCAGGCGTCGAGGACGAGGGCTTCGACGTCCCGCTCCAGCAGGACGGGACCGTGCACCTGGGCCTCGACGTAGTCGTCGAGCGCGTCCTTGTCGTCCGCCTCGGCGAGCGCGACCAGCGCCATGCGGCCCGCGACGCCGAAGTCGGAGGGCTCGCAGAAGCTGTCCGGGTAGCAGAACGTGGTCCGGGCGACGGCGCCCGCGGTCAGCCGGAAGTGCGCCGAACCGAACCGCGGCGCCCCGCCGGTGGAGCGGCGGCGGAAGTCGAGTGCCCCGTACACCGGCCGCTGCTCGGGCGGCGCGTCGTCGTACGCCCCGCCGAAGATCCGGCTCTCCCAGCGCCAGCGGTCGCCGCCCGGACGCGCGGTCAGGCCGCCGTTGCTGGTGCCGGTCACGAACTGGGAGCGGTACACGCCGTCGGCGGCCAGCCGGGCCAGGATCGGCAGGCCGTCGTGCGCCCGGTCCGGGTGGAAGTTGAGCGTCACCCGCAGCCGCGGGTCGACCGGGGCGCCGGTCGAGCGCTCCTCGACGTGCCGCAGCGCCCGCTGCGCGGGAGTGGGCGGCGGGTCGCTGATCGTCATCCCCGTAGTCTGCCGGGCCGGCCGCCGTACGCAAGGGAATTGTGGTGTGCACGGTGGGCTGCCCGGCCGCACGAACCGCCCGGGGCCGCCCTTTCGCGAACCCCGACGGGGTGTCACCCGAATGGAGCCGCCCACGGTCGAGATCTACGGCAACTCCGCGCGCCCCGAGCTGCGCCTGATCACCTGCGGCGGCGGGTTCGACAAGAAGCGCCAGGAGTACGAGGACAACGTCGTGGCCTACGCCCACCTCACCGGCACCCGCCCCTGACCGGGCGGGCGAAGTCCGGGTCAGGACGGCCGGACGGCCACGTGGTCATGTGGTCAGGGGCGACGCGAAGTGCCGGAAGCCCTCGCGGGTGTGGTGCAGGGACCACAGGGTGTCGGCCAGGATCTCGGGGTCGCTGTGCGGGTCACCCGGGGTGATCGCGCCGGGGATGATCAGCTGGGCGGCGTGGATGCCGGCGTCCGCGAGGGTGTCGTGCAGGAGCTGGGCGTAGACGCTCTCGGCGGCGAAGGCGATGGAGGTGCCGGCGCGCTCGGGGAGCGGCTGGACGGCGCTGCCGCCGTTGACGAACAGCAGGGTGCCGCGGCCGAGTTCGCGCATGCCCGGCAGCACCTGCCCGACCGCCGTCGCGGGACCGTAGACCGAGAACTCGACCGGCCCGACCAGGTCGGCGGCCGTCGTCTCCAGGATGGGCTTCATGAAGTCCCGGTGTGGGACCGGGCTGTACTGGAGCACCTCGATGGTGCCGAGGGCGGCCGCGGCGGCGTCGAGCGCGGCGGTCAGGGCCTTCGGGTCGCGCACGTCGGCGGCGAAGCCCCGCGCGGTCACCCCCTCCCCGCCGAGCTGCGCGGCGAGGGCGTCCGCGTGCTCCTGGGCGCGCGAGATGACGGCGACGTCGAAGCCCTCGCGGCCGAACCGGCGTGCGACGGCGGCTCCGAGACCGGGGCCGGCTCCGATGATGGCGATGGTGGTCACGGCTTCTCCAGGCGGTGTGGGGTGCGGGTGCGGTTCGTACGGTACGGACCTGCCGGCGGTAACGGTGGGAGCGACCGGCGGCGGGAACCCTGCGGCCGGCAACCCCGCGGCCGGGAACTCAGGACGTCAGGGGCTCGGGCGGACCGCGAGCGTGGTGGCCCGCGCCTGCTCCGACACCATCGCGGCGACGTACGGCCCGGAGGAGCCGTACTTGCCGCGGTAGGCGGCGTCCACCCGGTCGTTGAGCGTCGGGTCGTCGACCTCCGCGAAGGCGACGTCGCGCTCCACCCCGCCGGCGCTGATCCGGCCCCGGAGGCCGGCCCGGGCGGCGCGCCACCAGCTGCCCTGCCGGCCGCGGTAGGCCCGCACGTACAGCTCGTCGCCGTCGCGGACCACCCAGATCGTCGTGGGTGCCCGCCGGGTGCCGTCCGCGCGTGCGGGCGCGATCGCCAACTCGTCGGCCTCCCCGATCCGTTGGAGTTCGTTGTGCGGCCAGTTCGTCATGGCGTCGGCTCCTTCTCGGTCGGCGTGTGATTCGGGTGCGGATACGGATACGGATACGGGTGCGGGGGCCGTACGGGGTCGGGTGCGGTCAGGGGAGCAGCAGCGTCTTGACGGCGCGCCGTTCGTCCATCGCGCGGTAGCCCTCGGCGACCTGGTCCAGCGGCAGGGTGAGGTCGAAGACCTTGCCGGGGTCGATCCGGCCGGACAGCACCCGCTCGATCAGGTCGGGCAGGAACGCCCGGACCGGTGCGGGGCCGCCGCGCATGGCGACGTGGGAGAAGAAGAACTCGGTGCCGTCGACGGCGACGCCGTGCGGGACGCCGACGAAGCCGACGTTGCCGCCGGGCCGGGTGGAGCGCAGGGCCTGCTGCATCGACTGCTGGGTGCCGACGCACTCCAGGACGGCGTCGGCGCCGATGCCACCGGTCATCTCCTTGATCCGGGCCACGCCCTCGTCGCCGCGTTCGACGACGATGTCGGTGGCGCCGAACCCTGTGGCGAGCTTCTGCCGGGCCTCGTGCCGGCTCATGGCGATGATCCGCTCCGCGCCGAGCTCCTTCGCGGCGATCACCGCGCACAGGCCGACCGCGCCGTCACCGACGACCACGACCGTCTGCCCGGGCCTGACCTGCGCGGCCACGGCCGCGTACCAGCCGGTGCCCATGACGTCGGAGCAGGCCAGCAGGCTCGGCACGAACGCGTCGTCGGGCAGCTCGGGGGTGGCGACGAGGGTGCCGTCGGCCAGTGGTATGCGCACGTACTCGGCCTGGGAGCCGATGGCGCCGACGGGCACCCGGTGCAGGCAGTTGCTCTGGTAGCCGTTGAGGCAGTTCGGGCAGGTGTTGTCCGAGGCGAAGAACGACCCGACCACGAACTGGCCCGGCTTGACCAGCTCGACGTCGGCGCCGACCTGCTCGACGACGCCGACGTACTCGTGGCCCATCGGGGTCGGCCCGGTGACGGGGTTGACGCCGCGGTAGTCCCACAGGTCCGACCCGCACACGCAGGTGGCGACGGTGCGGATGACCGCGTCGGTCGACTCGACGATCGTCGGGTCGTCGCGCTGTTCCAGGCGCACGTCACCGGGGGAGTGGAGGACGGCTCCACGCATGATGATCTACCTTGCCTTCTTGATCGTTTCGGGGTTGCGTCTCGGGGTTGCGGAGGGGTTGCGGAGGGGCGCGGCGAGGGCGCCGCGGGGGCCGGTCGCCCCCTCAGGCGCGGGTACCCGCGCCGGGCCCGGCGTACTCGGCGTCGCTGACGTGCTCCAGCCAGTCGACGTCGTCGGTCTCCCACAGCGCGAGGTGCACCATGAACCGGTCCGGGGCGGCGCCGTGCCAGTGCTCCTCGCCCGGCGGGGTCCAGACCACGTCCCCGGGACGCGCCCGGAGGATCTCGCCGCCCCGGGACTGGATCAGCGCGATGCCCTCGACGATGTAGAGGGTCTGGCCCAGGCCGTGGGAGTGCCACGCGGTCCGCGCGCCGGGCGCGAACCGCACCGTGTTCGCGCGCACCCGGGAGGGTTCCTCGCCGCGGTGGATCACATCGGCCCACGCGTCGCCGGTGAACCACTTCCCGGGAAGCTTGGCGGTGGGGGGTGTGGCGAGCAGTTCCATACGACGGTTCTCCCTGCGGTCGCTCGGGTGCGGGTGTTCACGTGCGGTGCGGATGGGGTGCGGGTGTTCACGTGCGGGTACGGCCACGGGCGCTGTCCGCGGTACGGGGACGGGCCCCGCACCGGCGCGCGCCCGTTCACGCGGTGTCCTCGACGAGGGAGTGCAACCGGTTCGCCGCGGTCATCGCGGCCGGCCGGCCGGCGTAGAACGCCAGATGGGTCAGCGCCTCGCCCAGTTCCTCGCGGGTGAGCCCGTTGTCCATCGCCAGCTTCAGGTGGAAGCCAAGCTGCTCGGTGCGGTACAGCGCGGCCAGCACGCTCACCGTGACCAGGCTGCGGTCGCGCGCGGACAGGCCGGGCCGCTCCCACACGTCGCCGAAGAGCACCTCGTCGGTCAGCTCCACCAGTTTCGGCGCCACCGAAGCCAAGTGCCGGGGTGCGGTCTGTCCTGCCATCGCGTCTCCTCACGTCGAAAGGTCGATCGGTCGAAAGGTCGTCCCGGCGTCGGAGCGCCGCCGGGACAGGTTCCCCGGACGGGTCCTGCGTGGTGCCGCCGTAGGGCGTCCGTGCGGTGCCCGCCGGGTCGCCGGACCGCTTCACCATCGAGGAAACCGCAGGTCATGCCGGTGAGGAAGGACCTGCTGTTCCAGGTAATGACAGAACCCCTCAGCCGCCGCGGGCCGGCCGTAGCCTGGAGGGCATGGACAGCAGGACCAGCGGGGCGGGCCGGAGCGACGTCAAGGAGTTCCTGGCCACGCGCCGCGCGAGGATCACCCCCCAGCAGGCCGGGCTGCCCGCGTACGGAGGCAACCGGCGGGTGCCGGGACTGCGCCGCGAGGAGGTCGCCCTGCTCGCCGGGGTCAGCGTCGACTACTACGTCCGGCTGGAGCGCGGCAACCTCGCCGGTGTCTCCGACAGCGTCCTGGACGCGATCGCCCGGGCCCTGCAACTCGACGAAGCCGAGCGCTCCCACCTGCACGACCTCGCCCGCGCCGCCGGTACCGGCCCGCGCCGCGGCACCCATCCGGCCCGCCGCCAGGTCCGCCCCACCATGCTGCGGGTCCTGCACTCCATGACCGGGACCCCGGCCTTCATCCGCAACGGCCGGCTGGACATCCTCGCCGCCAACACCCTCGGCCGCGCCCTGTACGCGCCGCTGTTCGACGCACCGGAGCGGCCGGTCAACACCGCCCGCTTCCAGTTCCTCCACCCCGACGGGCCCGACTTCTTCCCCGACTGGGACACCTCCGTCCACACCACCGTCGCCCTGCTGCGCACCGAGGCGGGCCGCGATCCGTACGACCGGCACCTCACCGACCTGATCGGTGAACTCGTCACCCGCAGCGAGGAGTTCCGCACCGCGTGGGCCAAGCACAACGTGCGCCTGCACCACACCGGCACCAAGCGCTTCCACCACCCCGTCGTCGGCGACCTCACCCTCGACTTCGAGGCCATGGAACTGCCCGCCGACCCCGGCCTGACCCTCACCAGCTACAGCGCCGCCCCCGGCACCCCCTCCGCCGACGGCCTGACCCTCCTGGCCGCCTGGGCCGCCACCGAACCGGTCGCCCGAACCGAGCAGACCGCGCCCTGACGCGCCCGCAGCCGTAAGCCGCCGAACAGCCGGCGCCGGCTCGGGTCCTTCGGAAAACCTGGTGCGCCTCGTGTCCGCGTTCGCCAGGCTCGGGGCCATGAGCCCGAGGATCACCCGCGTCAACCCCGACCGGCTCCACCCGACGCCCGGCTACCACCACATCACCGTGGTCGAGGCCGGCCGCACCGCCCACCTCGCCGGGCAGTGCCCGCTCGACCGCGACGGTGTGCTGGTCGGTCCGGGATCGCTCGACGCCCAGATCGACCAGGTCGCCGCGAACGCGCTGGCCGCCCTGGCCGCCGTGGGCGCGGAACCCGACGACGTCGTACGCTCCGTCATCTACGTGTGCACCGACGTCACCGAGGTCCTGGGCGCGGCCTGGCGGCGACTCACCGCTTCGGCGATCGGCCCGGCGTTCACCACCGCGAGCACCCTGCTCGGCGTCAACCGGCTCGGCTTCACCGGGCAGTTGGTCGAGGTCGATCTGACAGCGGCGCTGCCGTGACCCGCGGGTACGTTCACGGGACGAAGCCCGAGGTGCGGATCTGGTGCATGCGCCACGCCGAGTCGGAGAACGTCACCAGCGGCACCGCCGGAGCCGTGCCGAGCGTGCCGCTGACGGCCCGAGGTCGCGGTCAAGCCGCCGCGGCGGGCCGCGTGTTGGCCGCCCAACGTCCGGTGGCGATCTACACGAGCACCGCGCTGCGGGCCCGCCAGAGCGGCGAGATCGCCGCCCAGGGCGCGGGCGTGAGCGCCGACCCGCGGGCGCTGCCGGCCCTGACCGAGGTCGGCATCGGCGCCCTGGAGGGTTCGCGAGATCCCGCCGTCCACCAGCTCACCGCCCAGGTGCTGCACGCGTGGGTGGTCGAGCGGGACCTGGAGTCGCGGGTCGCGGACGGCGAGAGCGGGCACGACGTGCTCGCGCGTACGACCGGCGCGTTCCACGACATCGCCCGCGCGCACCCGGGCGGCACCGTCGCCGTCGTCGGGCACGTCGCCTCCCTGACGGTGGCCCTGAGCCACCTGTGCGGCCTCGGCGGCGCGGTCTGGGGCGCCCCGCTGCCGCACGCGGAACCCTTTCTCGTCACGTACGACCGCGAGCGCCGCGCCTGGCACTGCCCCGCGTGGCCGTGAGGCGGCGCGCCCCGATCGAGGCCGGGCGGCGTTGTCGGTGCCGTGTGGTTGCCTGGGGAGCGGAGGCAGGAGCGGGGACGGCATCGGGGTCGGCGGACCGGAGGCGGGAGCGTACGCGATGGCGGAGCGGAACCGGGTCACACCGCTGGGCGACATCGCGGCCTTCCCGCTGCGCGGAGCCTGGACGGGGAACCGGGGAATCCTGCACGACGGCCACCGGGTGGTCCGCTTCCACGCGAGCGACGCCTGGCTGACCTGCGCCCTGGACTTCCGGGGGCGGTGGAACCCGCAGTGGCGGCCGCACCACTACACGTACCTGTACTTCCACGACGAAGCGGTCGCGCTCGCCGCCGGGCACCGCCCCTGCGCGGAGTGCCGCCGCGCGGACTACACGGCGTACCGCGACGCCTGGAGCCGCGCGCTGTCCGTGCCCGTGCCGTCCGCGCGCGCGATCAACAGCCGGTTGCACGCCGAGCGGCTGCACCGCGGCACCCACCGCCGCCTGCACGCACTGCCGTGGTCCGGCCTGCCCGACGGCGTGTTCGCCCTCCTCGACGACGGCACCCCGGTGCTGCTGCACGGCGACGCGCTGGTGGAGTGGAGCCCCGACGGCTACGGGCGCCGGCGCCGCGTGCCGTCGCTCGGCGCGGCCACCGTCATCACGCCGCCCTCCTCCGTGGCCGCGCTGCGCGCGGGGTACCGCGCCCAGATCGACGCCTCGGCCGGGCGATCCTGACACCGGGTGCGGGTCGGGCGCCGGACGGCGGGGCCCGAGACACCGGGCAGCCGGCACCTGGGTATGGCGGACCCGGGCGCGGCGGGGCGCAGCACACCCGGGCATGGCGCACCCGTGCGCGGCGTACCCGGGCATGGCGCACCCGGGCCGTCACGCGGCCTACGGCTCCCCGCCTACCGCTCCTCCCGGTCGGCGAGCACCTCGTCGAGCGAGCGGCGGTGCTCGGCGGCCAGCGCGGGGTTGCTGTCGTGGTGCTCCGCGATGCTGATCAGGGACTTCCAGACCAGCCAGCCGCGGGCCCTGGCCCAGGTGTCGCGGTCCTGGCCGACCGCCGCGCGGAACGCCGCCCTGCTGCGGCCGCGGAACATCGTCCACGCGACGACGAGATCACACGCCGGATCGCCGACCCCGCAGGTGCCGAAGTCGATCACCGCGGCCAGCCGGCCGTCCCTGACCAGCAGGTTGCCGTGGGCGACGTCGCCGTGGAACCACACCGGCGGCCCCTGCCACCGGCTGCTCAGCGCCTCGTCCCACAGCTGCCCGGCCCGCTCGGTGTCGACCCGGCCGCGCAGCGCGGACAGCGCCCGGCGCGTCTCGTCGTCGTAGTACGCAGGCGGCGCGCCGCGGTGGAAGCTGTGCGCGCCGGCCGCCGGGCCCCCGGTGGCGTCGATCTGCTGCAGGGCACGGAGGAACCCGCCCACTTCCACGGCGAACCCGGTCAGGTCGCCGATCCGTTCGGGCCGCGCGGTCCGGCCCTCCAGCCAGCCGCGCACCGACCACGGGTACGGGTAGCCGCAGCCCGGCTCGCCCCTCGCGAGCAGGGGTGGTACCGGAACCGGCAACTGCGGCCCGAGGACCGGCAGCCACCGGTTCTCCTTGTCCACCGCGGGGACGTAGCCCTCGGCGGTCGGCAGCCGCACCGTCATCCTGTCGCCGAGGCGGTACGTCCGGTTGTCCCACCCGTCGACGGCCACCGGGGTCACCGGCAACCCGGACCACCGCGGGAACTGCTCGGCGATCAGCCGCCGCACCAGCGCCGCGTCGATCCCGGCCCGGCCGTCGTCGCCGGGCGCGTCGTCGCCGGTTCGCTCGCCCTCGGGCCGGTCGCCGCCTTCGCCGGGGGAGCCGCCCCGTACGTTCTCGATCATCCAGGGATCGTGGACGTGGCACACGTGCCTCCGCAACGGCTTTTCCGCCGGCCGCCGCTGCCACCCTGGACCGTGACCGACGGGAGCGGGACCGTCAGCGCCGAGACCGTGGCGCCGGGACCGTCAGGACCGGGAGGGGGTCTCCGCGACCCGGGTCACGGCGAGGACCGCCATGTCGTCCTGGCGGGTGTGCCCCGTCCACCGGTCGACGTCCTCGGTGAGCGCGTCGACCAGGTCCCGCGGCTCGTCGAAGTGGTGGCCGACCAGCGCCGAACGGCACGGATCGTAGAAGACGCCCTTGCGGTTGCGTGCCTCGGTGACGCCGTCGGTCACGAACAGCACCGTCCCGCCGGGTGGCAGCGGCCAGGAGTCGGCGGGGTGGGCGGTGCCGTCGTCGGATACCGGCGACAGCCCCATGCCCAGCGGAAACGCGGGCGCGGCGGGCAGCAGCGGCTCGAACGACCCGTCGCTGACCAGGTACGGCGGCGGGTGGCCGCGGTTGACCACGGAGAGCGTCCGGCCGTCGGGGGTCACCTCGGCGAGCAGCGCCGTCGTGAACTCCTCGGTCGGGTGGTTGAAGCTCTCCCGGGCGGCGTTGCGCGCCAGCGCCTCGTCCATCCGGCGGGCCAGATCCGGCAGGTCCGGCGCGTGCTCCGCCTCCTGCCGGAACGCGCCGATCGCCACGGACACCGCCCCGACCGCCTGCATCCCCTTGCCGCGCACGTCCCCGATCATCATCCGCACGCCGAACGGCGTGTCCTGCACGGCGAACAGGTCCCCGCCGATCCGCGCCTCCGCCTGCGCCGCGGTGTACGTCGACGCGACCGCCAGCGGTCCGGCCCGGGCCGGAGGCTGCGGGAGCACCGCGCGCTGCGCCGCCTCCGCGACGGCCGTGGCCCGGGCGAGGTCGCTCACCTGCCGGCCCATCAGCACGTTGACCACCAGCGCCAGCACTCCCACCACGCCGACCACCGCCAGGTCGACCAGGCTCGACAGCCACGCCCGGTCCTGGTCGAAGTCCAGCCCGATCGACGCGGCGGCCGCGAGCACCGCGAACACCACACTCGTGCGGAACGACAGCGTGGCCGAGGCGACCAGCGGAGCCGCGGCCAGCAGCGGCAGCCCCACATACGGTTCCGGCCCGAACACGTCGAGCAGCGAGCCCGACACCAGCGCCAGCGCGGCGAGCGTCCCGGGCACTCCGGGTGCCCTCCACCATCCGGCCCGCACTCCCATCGCCCGTGCTCCTTGTGGCGCCTGGTTGCCGGGCGCCGCCGCGGCCGCCCCCAGTGCCCGGCGCGGGCACCTGCCCATCCACCGTAGCCCCTGGTGACAGCCCCGCAAGCCCGGCGCCCCACACTCCACCCGCCTCGCCCCGCGCCCCGCGCCCGGGGGCGGACGGGGCCGGGCGCGGCCCCCGCCGAAGTGGGGGACGCGCCCGGGTCGTTCACCGCCGCTTCAGGCGGCGGGGTGGCCGATCACCTTGTCATTCGCTCATCCGCCGAAGCTGATCGCGAAGAGGTGGACGGTTCCCGACGCGCCGGTCACGGGGAGCGTCACCGACGCCACCGTCTTCGTCGCGTCCAGAGGCACCTTCACCGAGAAGACGTACGCCTTGACGTTGTCCTTGCCGCCGCTGCCGGTGTTGCGGTAGTCGGTGGTGATCGCGGTGGTGTTGCCCGGCACCGGCTTGCTGCCGGCGCCGTTGAGCGTCCAGTCGGAGAACGTCACCGTCGCCTTGGCGGTCGTGCCGTCGGTGTAGGTGACGGTCAGCGCGCCGGGGACGCCGCTGCCGTCGGTCGGGGCGTTGGTCGCCGACCCCAGCAGACCGAGGTACGCGCCCGACGTGCCCGCCGGCTGCGGCAGCGTCTGGCCCGCCACCTCCAGGTTGTCCGGATGTCCCGAGGCGATCGCGGGCCAGGTGTAGTCGAGGCCGTCGGCGCTGACCTTCGCGCCACTGGTCGCCCCGGCGGCGGCCAGCGCGTTCTGCGAGTACGCCCAGCCGCCGTCGTCGAACCCGCCGGAGAAGTGCGTGGCGTCCGGGTAGACGCCCTCGTTCGTCTCGTACGGCCACAGCTCGCCGGGCTTGGCGACCGCCACCCCCAGGGTCGCGCTCGCCAGCGCCGCGCCGCCGCTGTGGTCGGTCACCGCGAAGGCCACCGCGTACGCGCCTTCGGTGTCACCCGCGGTCACCTGCACCTTCGCCTCCGCGCTGCCCGACGGCGGCACCGTCAGCGAGCCCGAGGAGGTGCCGAGCGTCACTCCCGACGGCGCGGTGGCCGCCCAGTCGGCGGTGACCGCCTTGCTGCCGAGGTTGGTCAGTCGCAAGGTGGCCTCCCCGGAGCCCCCGGGCGCGATGATCAACCCGTCGCTGCTCGGGCCGGTCGCCGCCAGCACCCGCCCGCCGCCGGTGGCGTCGGACGGCGGAACCGCGTCGGCCGACGAAGCCCACGACGTGTTCGGCACCGTGTTGAGGCTGTAGTCGAGCGTGCCCGCCTTCTCGAACTGTCCGAAGGTCAGCCAGGAGTCGTTCCACGCCTTGCCCTTGACGTCCAGCGACTGGACGTACGGCGCGTTCGTCGCGGCCTGCGGGGCGTTGATCGCGACCTGCTTGCCGTTGCCGAGGGTGACCTTCGCGACCGGGAAGACCGGACTGCCCAGCACCAGCGTGTCGGTGCCCGGCGTCTCCGGGTACATCCCCAGCGACGACCACACGTACCACGAACTCATCGCGCCCAGGTCGTCGTTGCCGAACGACCCGACCGGCGCGTTGAAGTACAGGTCCTGCTGCGCCTCGCGCACCGCCGCCTGGGTCTTCCACGGCTGTCCCAGGTAGTTGTACTCCCAGGGGATCTCCAGGCTCGGCTCGTTGCTCAGGTCGGCGTTGGTGCCCGACGGATCGGCGATGTCGCTCAACAGGCTGTCCAGGTACGACCCGTAGGCCGCCGTACCACCGCGCGCGGTGATCAACTGCTGGAGGTCGAACGGCACCATCGGGGTGTACTGCGCCGAAGTGCCCTCCACGAAGCCGTTCGAGGTGCCCGGCGTGAAGCCGCCGGCGAACTGCCCGTCGGAGTTCTTCGCCTGCATGTAGCCGGTCTGCGGGTTGAAGACGTTCATCCAGTCCTGCGCGCGGGTCGCGAACTTCTTGTAGTCCGCGGTCTTGCCCAGCGACTTCGCGAAGGACGCCAGCGCGTAGTCCGCGCTGTCGTACTCCAGTTGGGTCGAGACCGGGCCGTAGAAGTTGCAGCAGGAGTACGTGCCGTCCAGCGGCAGGTAGCCCTTCGCGTCGCGCACCGCCTCGCCCGGGCGGTCCTGGTTCGGCGCGGTCGCCTCGTGCTCCATCGCCGACAGGGCGTGCGCGGTGTCGAAGTTGCGCACCCCGAACGCGTAGGCGTCGGAGATGATCGAGGTGGCCGGGTCGCCGACCATGACGTAGCTCTCGCCGTTGTTCGACGCCCACTTGGGCAGCAGGCCGGTCTGGTCGTAGCCGTTGAGCATCGAGGTGACGATGTCACCGGTCTGCTTCGGCGCGACCATCGAGATCAGCTGCGTCTGGGAGCGGTAGGTGTCCCAGCCCGAGTAGTTGGCGTACTGGGCCTTCTGACCCTTGGTCAGTTTGTGGACCTGGTCGTCCATGCCCATGTACTGGCCGTTGTCGTCCGAGAACACGTTCGGGTGCAGCAGCGCGTGGTAGAGCGCGGTGTAGAACTGCACCTGCTGGTCGTGGCTGCCACCGCCGATCCGCACCTTGTCCAGCACGTCGTTCCACGCGGTGTGGTTGGCCTTCCGCATGGCGTCGAAGTTCCAGCCCTTGACCTCGGTCGACAGGTTGGACTTCGCGTTGCCGTCGCTGGTGTACGAGATGCCGACGGCCGCCGTCACGGCGGCCTTCTTCGCCGTGTCGAACGTGAGGTACATGCCGTTGGCGCCGGTCACCGGCGGGCCCGCCGTCGCGGACGTGGCCGCGGACGAACTCTGCGGGCTCGCGGTGGAGTTGTCCGGGCTCGCGGAGGGCGAGGCGCCGCCGCTGGGGTGGATCTTCGGCGATGCGCTGCCCGGCACCGTGAAGTGCTGCTCGTGCAGCGGGGTGTTGGAGTGCGTGGCGAGCTTCTGCTGCGGCCGGCCCTCGCTGAGCTTGGTGGCGTCGGGGTTGATGGTGCTGCCGACCCAGGTGCCGCTCGCGGTGAAGGGCTGGTCGAACTTGATGTCGAAGTGCAGGGTGTAGCGGTTGGCCGCGCCGCAGAAGTGCCCGCTGTCCACCGACCCGCTCACCTCGCGGTCGCTGACCACCTGCACCCGGGTGCCGTCCACCTGCGAGGCGCCGCTGCTCAGCTTGAGCAGCAGGTTCGACTGCGTGCCGGCCGGGAAGGTGAACCGGCCCAGGCCCGCGCGCGTGGTGTCGGTCAGCTCGGTCTTGACCCCGGCGGAGTCGGTGACGCCGTAGTAGCCCACGCCGGTCTGCTCGTCGTCGTGGCTGAACTGCGAGGACAGGTTCGAGAGGTTCCCCGACAGCGCGCCGGTGACCGGCAGGATCGGCACGTCGCCGGCGACGTCGCAGCCGGGTCCGGAGATGTGCGTCAGGCTGTAGCCCGAGATCTTGCTGTCCTTGTACTCGTAGCCGCCGCCCTGCGTCCGGTCAGGGGTGGTGTCCGGCCCCCACTGCATCATGCCGAACGGCATGTCGGGCCCGGGGAAGGTGTTGACGGCGCCCGAGGTGCCGATCAGCGGATTGATCAACGCGGCCGGGTCCGCGACGAGTTGCGGCCCCGACGCCGCGTCGGCGCCGGTGAGGGACTGGATCGGGAGCGCTGCGATGCCCAACAGGGACACCACGGCGAGGCGTTGACGGAATCTGCTGCTGAAACGGGCCCGGTCGGGGCGCCGTTGTCTGACCATCGGTTGCCTCCGCGATTCGTGCGTCACACATGGGTGTGCCAGGGACGGGTGGCGTCCTCGATCGACAGCGGCGTCGTACGGCTCACGGACTGACAACGTTGCCAATCTGCACGAGGCATGAGTAGAGCGCGGACCCTGAGGGCCTGTCAATGACCCAGGAGGAGTCTTCACTCCCGTCGCTCCCACCCCGCGCACCTCCCCAGGCGTGTCGCGACCGCCCGCCGGACGGTCCGCCGACGGCTTCGGCGGAGGTCACCTCGCGTGTCGCGTCGGCGCGGGAGCGGGACCTGCGGTGGGGCCGAGCCGACCGGCGTCGGGCCCGGCGAACCGACGCGGTGGGACGGGAGCCGTGCGCGTCGCGGGGCAGGCGACCGCCTGCTGCTCCGTCCCTGTGGTCATCGAGGAAGGGGCGGCTCCCAAAGCGGTGGATGGTGAAGCGTTCCGGTCGGTAGGGTGCCCGCCTGCCGATCACGAAGCCGAGGGACGCTCATGGGCTCAGAGGGACACGTCAACGCCGCGCGCAGCAAGGTCTTCGGCGAGGTGGCCGAGCTCTACGATGCCGCCCGCCCCGGCTACTCGCCCGCGATGGTCACGGAGGTCCTGGCGTACGCGGCTCTCGGGGACCGTCCGGCGGTGGAGGTCGGCGCGGGTACCGGGAAGGCCACCGTGCCGTTCGCCGCGCTGGGGATTCCGCTGGTGTGCGTCGAGCCCGACGCCCGCATGGCCGAGGTCCTGCGCCGCAACACCGCCGGCCATCCGAACGTCCGGGTCGAGGTCGGCGACTTCGAGCGGTGGCAACCGGGCGGGCGGCACTACGGGTTGCTGTTCGCCGCCTCCGCCTGGAACTTCCTGGACCGTGACCGGCGCTGGGACCTGGTCCACGCCGCGCTCGCCCCCGGCGGTTCCGTGGCGCTGATCAGAAACCCTCACGGGATACACGACGCCGGACTGCGCGCCGAACTCGCCGGTATCGGCGACCGTCACGGCATCACCGGTTCACCACACCGCTTCCTGGCCGCCGACCTCTCCGGCGACGAGCCCGGGAACTGGGACCAGGACTGGCCGGATACCGAATGCCGCCGGGACGGCCGCTTCACCGACCTGCGATCGGTCCGGTTCCGGCAGGACCTGCGGTACGACACCGACCGCTACCTCGGCCACCTCGCCTCGCTGTCCGCCTATCGCATCCTGCCCGAGGACCATCGCCGGCAGGCACTCGCCGAGGCCGGACGCGTGCTCGACGCCCACGGCGGCGGAATCGACGTACTCCAGGTCACCGACGTCTTCCTCGCCCGCGCCCTGTGAACCACGAGCCGCCCTCTGACAGGTCCGCATCCTGTCGCGTCCACGGCCGGCGTAGCAGGCGCGCTCGCCGGCACGAGGGCGTCCTGGACCCGGACGACGTGAACGAAGGGCGTGAGATGCGGCGAAAGGTCGTCGAGGTGCTGGGTGAGCCCCCGTTCGACGCGGAGCGGAACGCGGGATCAGCTGCCGGCCTCGTCGATCCGCTGCGGTGACCACGTGCCGGCGGTCTCGCGCGCGTTTACCTCCGAGGGAATTGGTTCGACGTCGTGGCTGCCGCAGACTCCGAGTCATGACCAGCTACCAGATCCATACCGCCGACACCGCGTCCGAAGCCGTGAAGGAGCCGCTGACGGCCTTGCAGGGGGCATTCGGGTTCGTTCCGGCCGCGGCCGGGCTCATGGCGAACTCGCCGGCGTTGCTGAACACCTTCTTCTCCGCATTCGGGCACTTCCGGGGTGACGGAACGTTCGGCCCGGACGAACGGCAGGTCCTGCTGCTGTCCAACGCGGTTGCCAACGGCAGCGAATGGGCAGTCGCGTTCCACACGCTGGAGGCGCTCGCGGACGGGGTCGAACCGGCCGTGGTCGAGGCCCTGCGCCGCGGCGATCTGCCCGCCGACCCGCGGATGGCGGCGCTGTCGGCGCTCACCCGCGCGTTCATCGACAAGCGGGGCCGGCTCGACGAGGCGGACGTGGCGGCGTTCACGGCGGCCGGCTTCACCGAGGAGCAGCTGTTCGAAGTGATCACCGGGGTGGCGATCTCCGCGATGACGAACTACACCGCGAACGTGGCCCGGCCACCGCTGGAGGTGGCGGTGCGGCCGCACGCGTGGACTGCGGGATACTCGAGTGGTGTCTGACGTCGGTCACCTGCTGAAACACTGGAGGAGCGCCCGGCGGTTGAGCCAGCTGGCGCTGGCCGCCGAGGCCGCGGTGTCGGTCCGCCACCTGTGTTTCCTCGAGACCGGCCGTGCGAACCCCAGCCGGGCCATGGTCCTGAAGCTCGCCGAGGTGCTCGACGTACCCCTGCGCGAACGCAACACCCTGCTGCTCAAGGCCGGGTTCGCGCCCGAGTACCCGGAGTCCGAACTGGACGCGCCGTCGCTCGCCGCCGTCCGGGACGCGCTCGACACCATCCTGACGCAGCAGGAGCCCTTTCCGGCTCTGGTGATGGACCGGAGCTGGGACATCCGGCACACGAACGCCGCCGCTCGCCGCTTCTTCGCTTTCCTCCAGGACGGGCAGGCGAAGACAGGTCCCGGACCGGCGAACGTGCTGCGCCGGATGTTCCACCCGGACGGCGTCCGCCGGCACGTGACGAACTGGCCGGAGGTTGCCGAGGCGCTGGTCCGGCGCGCCCGCCGGGAGGCGATCGGGGGTGTCACCGACGAGCGTGCCCAGCGGATTCTCGACGAGGTGCTGGACTACCCCGGGGTGCCGGCCTCGCTGCGGTCGCTCGACGCGGCCACGCCGGTGCTGCCGATCGTGCCGATCCGGTACGTGCGCGGCGCCCGGCGGTTCGACTTCTTCTCCACCGTGACGACGCTCGGGACACCGCAGGACGTGACGCTGCAGGAGTTGCGCATCGAGTGCTTCTTCCCGATGAACGACGAGACCCGGTCCCACGCGCGTCAACTCGCTGAGGCGGCGCAGCCCTGACCCCGGCGGCGCTGGAGCAGCCCTCGATGTCTGGACGTGAAGACCTTCGACGAGAAGGACTGGGGTCGGTGACCGGCGTACCTCGGCGACCGTGCGGGCAACGTGCTTGTGAGCGTTGGGCGCACGGTCGCCGTCTTCGACGACCACGCAGCAGGCGCAAGCCGAAACGAAGGGAGCGGGCCGTGCAGGAGCAACCGCTGATCGTGGTGATGGTGTCGGACGACCCGCGCTGCCGGCCGGTGCTGCAGATGGCGGCGGCGATGGCCTGCCGCTACGAGGGGATGGTGCTGCCGGTGCACTTCAGACGGGAGTTCGTGCTGGTGGGCACGCCCGGATTCATTCCGTATCAGGAACCGGGCGCCCACGAGGCGGCCCACGCACGGGTCGCCGCGCAGGTGCGGGAACTGGCCGGACCCCTGTCGGAGTTACGGCTGCGCCAGCTGCACGGCGATCCTGCCGCCGGCCTGGCCCGCATCGCCCGGGAGGTGCGGGCCGACCTCGTCATGGTCGCTCACCCGCCGTCGTGGCGGGGGGTGCTGGCGCGCCGCATGGTCCGCAGGCTGCTGCGCAAGTGCCGGGTCCCCGTGGTCGCGGTACCGGTGGCCGACCGGGAACACACCACGTTGCGGCGGCTGCGTCTGGCAGTGGGGCTTGAGCAGCACTCCACGTCCGCGGATCGGGAACTGACCCGGTTGCTGTCCGCCGGGGGGTACGGCAGGTCGGACGGCTCCAGGAGACGGCATGGGAGTTGAGCGAGAGCGCGCCTGTTCCGCGGAACAACCGGTGCGACCGTTGACGCTGGCCTGGGTCAGCCGGCACTTGGAGGCCGGCGAGCGGATCGTCGGGAGTGAGGTGTTGCACGGCGGTATCACGGCCGAGATGCGGAAGTTGACCGTCGGCGCGCGGGACGGGCGTACCCGTGACCTGGTGCTGCGGACCTTCGTGGACGTGGAGGACGCGGAGGACTGGCTGGACCGGGAGTCCGTCGCATTGACCCTGCTCGTGGGGACCGGTGTGCCGGCGCCCGGGCTGATCGCGGTCGACGCGACTGCCGCGCACTGCGAGTTTCCGTCGCTCCTCATGACGTGCCTGCCGGGCCGGACGGTCCTTGAGGACGAGGGAGTGGAGCGGCGCGTTTCTCTGCTCGCCCGTCACCTCGTGGCGATCCATGCGGTACGCCCGGTCGAGCGGGTACGGGGGTATGTGGCGTTGACGACCGCCGACACCGTCGTGGTTCCGGAGGGAGGTGACGCGGCGGTGTGGGCTGCGGCGATCGACGTGATCCGCGGGCCGGTTCCGCGCTGGGAAGGGCGGTTCCTGCACCGGGACTTCCAGCCCGGCAACGTGCTCTTCGACGCGCCGGCGTCAAGTCCGGCAGGCGTCCGGATCGCCGGTGTCGTCGACTGGGCCGGGGCCTGCTGGGGTCCGGCGGACCTCGATGTCGCGCACTGCTGCACCAATCTCGCGCTGCTGCACGGTCCGGCGTGGGGGCTGCGGTTCGCCGCGGCGTACGAGGAGGCGGGCGGTGTGCTGGCCGCTGCTGCGAGCGAGCGGTTGTACTGGCTGGTCCGGGACGGGTTGGCGGCGTCGGAAGAGGTGCGGCAGTTCTCGCGGCCGTGGCGGGAGGCGGGGCGGACGGAGCTGACGACGCGAGTGGTGGAGGAACGGCTGGACGCGTATGTCGCGATCCTGATGGACACGCTGCGCTGAGCCGACGCGGTCCGGGCCGCGGCCGAGGACGAGGGCTCGGCCGGGCCTGCCCGCTTCCGCCTTGATCGTGAACGGCCGCAGGAGCGCGCCGCCCGACGGGCGGGCCGACACCCGTCGGACCGGCGGGCGCGGACCCAGCCGACCTACTCGCCCGGCGCCGTCAGGGCGTAGTGCAGCGTCGCGTAGTGCTTCCTGCGGTGCACGAAGGGCACCAGGACCCCGTGCAGGAAGGGGTACTTGTGCGCGAGGGACTTCGCGGCGCGGTCGGCCTCCTCCCCGGTGATCAGGGTGGCCCGCGCCTCGACCGCCGGGCCGGTGGGCTTGCCCCGAACGGTGGACGGCGCGATCTCGACCCGCGGGTTGTTCCGCAGCCGCTTGACCTTCCACGCGGCGTCGTAGGTCCGGAAGAAGGCCCGCTCCCCGTCGACCACGATGTTCACCGGCGTGCCGACGGGCGTGCCGTCCTTCTTGTACGTGGTCAGCAGGATCGTCTTCTGCCGGACGAAGGGTTCGAACGGGGTACGGGTGTGCGTCATCGGATGCCTCCGCTGCTTCTCGCCCGCGGGGGTGCGGGCCTTGCGCAGGTACGACAGGGGCGGCGGTCCCGTTGTGACATCGGCCGGCACCGGCCGGCTCCGATCGGCGTGGGTGCCGTATCCCCGGGGCGCGCAACGCGTCGGCGCCCGCCCGTGCTGCCGGGCGGGCGCCGTCAGGACCGGACGTTTCACCGTGAGCGATGGTCGGTCGCGGTGAGCTACCGGTCGTCGCGCTTGAGGGACTGCATGGAGCGGTCCTCGTCCTCGACGAGGTGCTCGTCACCACGGTCCTTGGTCTCGTCCGCCTCGTGGGCGCCGCTCTCCTTCGAGCGCCGCTCGGCCTCGGCGGCCTGCCGTGCTCGCTGATCCTTGTCGCTGGATTTGTCCATGTCGCTCACTTCCCGATGGGAGTGCGTACTCCACCACCGTATGACCACGACGGGCCGCCCGCCCACCGCGGAATCGGTGAAGGGCGCCCGGCCCCTTGGAGGAGGGGGAGGCGCGGGGCGGGGTGGGGAAACCGGGTCGCCGGGCGGGGGCGGGCTCTGGGAGGGTGGAGGGGTGACGGGATCGTTCGTACCGGGACTCGCGCTCGCCGAGGCGTTCCACGCCGAGATCGTCGGGCCGCTGCTGGACTCCGCGCTGGGACCGGTGCCGTACTCCGCGGGCCTGATCGGCGCCGGCTCCGAGGTGCAGGGGTACGACACCGAGCGCTCCACCGACCACGCCTGGGGCCCGCGGGTGCAGGTCTTCCTCGGCGGCGAGGACTTCCGTGCCCGCGCCGCCGATCTCACCGCGCTGCTGGAGCGCGAACTGCCCGAGGCGTTCGGCGGCCACCCGGTGCGCTGGGAGTTCCCGCCTGGGACGCCGGCCCGGCACCGGGTCGACGTCATCGACCTGGGCGCGTACTTCGCCGAGCAGCTCGGCGCGGACCCGGCCGGCGGGGTACCGGTCTCCGCCTGGCTGACGACGCCGACCCAGACCCTGCGCGAACTCACCGCCGGCGCCGTCTTCCACGACGGGCTCGGCCGGCTCGCCGCGTACCGCGAGCAGCTCGCCTGGTACCCGGACGACGTGTGGCGCCACGTTCTCGCCTGCCAGTGGATGCGGCTGTCGCAGGAGGAGCCCTTCGTCGGCCGCTGCGGCGAGGTCGGCGACGAACTCGGCTCCGCGGTGGTGGCCGCCCGCCAGGTCCGCGACCTGATGCGGCTGTGCCTGCTGATGCACCGGGTCTACCCGCCCTACGGCAAGTGGCTCGGCACCGCCTTCGCCGCGCTGCCCTGCGCCGCCGACCTCACCCCGCACCTCACCGGCGCGCTGTCCGCCGGCACCTGGCGCGCCCGCGAGCGGCACCTCACGCCCGCCTACGAGGCCGCGGCCGCGCTCCACAACGCCCTCGCCCTCACCGACCCGCTCGACCCCTCGGTCCGGCCCTTCCACGACCGCCCGTTCCTCGTGCTGGACGCCCACCGCTTCACGCACGCGCTCACCGCCACCATCACCGACCCCGCCCTGCGCGCCCGGCCCCCGATCGGCGCCGTCGACCAGTACGTCGACAGCACCGAACTCACCGCGAGCCCGAACGCGGCCCTGCGCCACCGCCACGTCCCCTACGTCCCCTACGCACCGGCCGGCGCCACGGGCACGACGTCCTGACCCGTCCCCCGCACGTACGCCCCTACGCACCCGCAGCGGGCAGCGCGGACGTACTCCGCGCTGCCCGATGCCACGGCACTAGAGCCCCGCGTGGTCGGCCTTGACCTGGTCGCGGAGGAAGTAGTCCTCGATCTCGGCGGGGATCGGCGGCACCTGGACCGCGCCGCCACCGCCGCGGATCGACTCCGTTCCCGCGATCCCCGCTGCCACCGACTGCCGGGCGGCGACCGGGGACGTCATGGTCGGGCCGCCCTCGACCGCGAATCGGACGAACTCGGAGATCAGCATCGGATCGGCCCCGCCGTGGCCGCCCTCGGCCGGAGGCACCTCGATGATCTCGTCGGCCTCTTCACGATAGGCGTCGGAACGCTTGTTCCAGAGCTTGATCGTGCTGCCCTCACCGTCACCGAAGTTCTCCAGCCGGCCCTCGGTGCCGATGACCGTGTAGTTGCGCCAGTAGTCAGGCGTGAAGTGGCACTGCTGGTACGAGGCGAGCACGCCGTTGTGCAGCACGAGGTTCGCCATCGAGATGTCCTCGACGTCGATCTTCGGCGCCAACTCCCGCTGGGCGGTGGGCGGCCAGTTGTTGGTGTCGTACCAGTCCCACATCCGGCGCCCGGAGTTGTCCTGCCGATCGGTGATGTCGCCGTACACGCTCAACGACCCGATGGCCGACACGCTCGTCGCGTAGCCGCCGGCCAGCCAGTGGATGATGTCGATGTCGTGGGCGCCCTTCTGCAGCAGCAGCCCGGTGGACTTGGTCCGGTCGGCGTGCCAGTCCTTGAAGTAGAAGTCGCCGCCGGCGGAGACGAAGTGCCGGCACCAGACGGCCTTGACCTGGCCGATCCGGCCGGCCAGGATCGCGTCCCGCATGGCCTTGATCACCGGCATGTGCCGCATGTTGTGCCCGATGTAGAGCCGGGTCCCGGTGCGGTAGGCCGTCTCCAGGATCAGGTCCGCGCTCTCGATGGTGATCGCCATCGGCTTTTCCAGGAACGTCGGCACCCCCGCCTCCAACGTCCGGACCGCATGCTCGGCGTGCAGGTGGTCGGGGGTCAGCACCATCACGGCGTCGAGATCGAGGGCCAGCAACTCGTCGATGTCGGCCGTCACCTGGACGCCGTCGCCGATCTTCTCCACCGCGTCGGTGCGGCCGCGCTCGTCGCTGTCGCAGACGGCGACCACCCGCGAGCCGTTCCCCGGGTTGTGGGCGTAGCGCCACAGGCTCGACCTGAGGCCGAAACCGATGATGCCGATGCGTGCGTCCATGTGCGATGACTCCTCGTTGCATAGCTTGGTGACCGGAACGGCCACCGGGGTACGCGCCGGGTGCGGCGGCCGGTCGGTCGCCGCACCCGCGCGATACGCGTCAGTTGCTGGTCTTGCAGGTGATCTGGGTGCGGTAGATCTGCATGTCGCCACCGGCGGAGTGCGGCTTCAGGCACGCGTCGTGCGCGATGTACATCACCTGGTAGTACAGGGGCTGGATGACCTGGTCGGCGAGGATCGAGTCCTCCGCGGCCCGCCAGTGCCGATCGGCGTCGGCCGGGCTCTTCGCCGCCCATGCCTGGGTGACCTCCGAGGACGCCGTCGCGTTGGTGTACTTCAGCCGGTAGTTGGCGTCGACCATGACGGAGGCCACCCACTCCGACGCGCTCGGGAACGACGATCCCCACAGGGCGATGCTCGGCCCGTCCAGGGCGTAGTTGTTGGTGTCCGCGCCGAGTGCCGCTGTCGGCCTGGGCCGCGGCTCGATGTTCAGCCCGATCCTCTTCGCCTCGTTGGAGATGGCCAGCGCCGCGGCGGCGAACGTGGTGTCCGACGAGTCGTAGAGCAGCGGGATGGTGCCCTTGAAGCCCGACCGTTCGAGCAGCTTCTTGGCACCGGCGGGGTCGAAGCCGCACGTCGAGCCGCATGCGTCCGGGCGGTAGGCGGACACCGAGTTCGGCATGAGCGAGCGGGCGGCCTGGCTGGAGCCGAGGAAGAGGTGCTTGGAGATGGCGTCCCGGTCGACGATCATCGAGAACGCCTCACGGACCTCCTTGGGGTACTTCTTGTCCAGGTAGGTCGGCCAGGTGATGTAGGTCTCCAGCGTGTTCTTGGCGATGGGTGTCAGGCCCTTGTCGCCGAGCGCGTTCTTGCCCTGGGCGACGAGGCCCGGAGGCAGGCTGCGCAGCACGTCGGTGTTGCCGGCGACCACGTCCTGGTAGGCGGTGTTGGGGTCGTTGTAGACCCGGAACGTGATCTTCTTCGCCGCGCCCTCGGGTATCCAGCCCTTGTAGTCCTTGCGCCGCTCCACCACCGCCTGGAACTGCGGGTTCAGCTTGGTGAGGACGTAGGGGCCGTTGGTGACGGGCTTCTTGTCGTAGGCGATCGGGTTCTTGAACGCCGACTCCGGCATGGGGCAGAAGGGCAGCGTGGCCAGCATGTAGGGCAGGTCGTTGTTCGGGCTGTCCGTGGTCAGGGTGAAGGTGCTCTTGTCGATCACCTTCAGCCCCGACAGCGTGGTCCTCTTGGCCTTGCCCTTCGCCGGGTTCAGCTCCGGGTACCCCCGCACGTGCTCGTAGGCGTAGTTGCTGGCCATCGCGTGGGAACCGAGTGCGGTGAAGTTGAAGGAGTCGACCCAGGTCTGCGCGGTGATCGGCGTGCCGTCGGAGAAGGTCCGGCCGGGGGCGACCTTGATCGTCCAGGTGACCTGGTCGGGGCTGCTGACGCTCTGGGCCCCGTCCATCTGGACCTTGCCGGCGTCGTCGATCCTGGTCAGCCCCTCACACAGGGCCATGCCGATCTGGCTGCCGGGGTTCTGCGGGCCGGTGATCCGGGCGATCGTCCCCGTCTGCACGGCGGTGATGGCACCCGACCGGATGCCGTCGCCCGAGGTGCCGTTGAGGCTGCCGCAGCCGGTGAGAGCTGCCGAGGCGGCTAGGACCGTGACTGCGGCGACGACGGTGTTGGCGACTCTCAATGCGGTTCCTCTCAGGGGTACGGACCCCGGTATGAGCAGGGGGCCAGGCAGGCGGAGGTGTCAGGAAGCCCGGTAGGGCAGCCCGACACGGGAGGCACGCACGTCCTCGGCGCGCAGGCAGGCCGCCCGGTGGCCGGTGCCGACCTCGGTGAGCGCGGGGAGGGTCTCGGCGCACTCGGCGACGGCGGTGTAGCAGCGGGTGTGGAACGGGCAGCCCGGCGGCGGGTCGATCGGCGACGGCGGATCGCCCTCCAGCACGACGCGGTCGATCCGGTGCCCGGGCGGCAGCCTCTTCGGCACCGCCGACAGCAGCGCCCGGGTGTACGGGTGGGCCGAGGTGCCGTAGACCGCGTCGCACGGTCCTTCCTCGACGATCTTCCCGAGGTACATCGTGACGATCCGGTCGGACATGTGCTGGACCACGTCGAGGTCGTGCGCGATGAAGATGATCGTCAGACCGTGCTTCTCCTTGAGCCGGTTCAGCAGGTTCAGCACCTGCGCCCGGACGGAGATGTCCAGGGCGGACACGGGCTCGTCGCAGACCAGCAGGTCGGGGCCGAGCGCCAGGGCCCGGGCGATGCCCACCCGCTGGAGCTGGCCGCCGGAGCACTCGTGCGGGTACTTGTCCGCGTGTGCCGGGTCCAGGCCCACGTCGGCCAGCAGCTCGTCGACCCGTTGCGGGATCTGCTGCTTGGGCAACAGCCTGTGGGCGAGGATGCCCTCGGCGACCGAGTCGCGGATCGTACGGCGGGGGTCGAGCGAGGCGAACGGGTCCTGGAAGATCAGCTGGACGCCGCGGTGGAAGGCGCTCGTCTCCGCGCGGCTCATCTCCGCGAGGTCGCGTCCTTTCCAGAGCACGCGCCCTGACGCCGGCCGCTCCAGCCCGACGATCAGCTTGGCGAGCGACGACTTCCCGCAGCCGGACTCGCCGACCAGGCCGACGGTCTCACCGGGCGCCACGTCCAGCGTCACGCCGTCGACCGCGCGGACCGTGCCCGTCTGCCGGGCACCGAACTTCGCGCTCTTGGGTTTGTACGCCTGCCTGACGTCCTCAAGCGCCAGCAGCCTGGTATTCATCCATGGCCTCCTTCCAGTGATGGCACGCTGCCGTGCGGTCGGCGGACACCTGGAGCTCGTGCGGAGCCTTGGTCCGGCACAGGTCGGTGGCGAACCGGCAGCGGGGGTGGAATCCGCATCCGCTCGGCCGGTTCGCCAGTTGGGGCGGCAGTCCCGGGATGGTCGGCAGGTCCGCGCCCCGGTGCTCCGGTCCGGGGATCGAGCCGAGCAGGCCGATGGTGTACGGGTGGGCGGGCCGGTCCAGGAGCTCCGCGATCGGTGCCTGCTCGACCGCGCCGCCGGCGTACATCACCAGGGCATCCTCGGCGATGTGGGCGGCGACGCCGAGGTCGTGCGTGATGAGCATGAGGCTCATGTCGCGCTCCTGCTGGAGCTCCGCGAGCAGGTCGAGGATCTGCGCCTGGACGGTGACGTCGAGCGCGGTGGTCGGCTCGTCGGCGATGAGGAGCTTGGGCTCCAGGGCCAGCGCCATGGCGATCATGATCCGCTGCCGCATCCCGCCGGAGAACTGGAACGGGTAGTCCCTGGCCCGGTTCGCGGCGTCCGGGATCTTGACCGCCTTCATCATGTCGATGGCGGCGGTCTCCGCGTCACGCCGACCGGCGCCGCGGTGGATGCGGTACAGCTCGGCGATCTGCCGGACCACCGGCACCACCGGGTTCAGCGCCGACAGCGCGTCCTGGAAGACCATGGCGATCTCGGCCCCCTGCACCTTGCGGAACGCCTTGGGCGACAGGCCCAGCAGGTCGGTTCCGTCGAGCAGGATCTGTCCGCCGGTGATCCGCGCGGGCGGTGTCGGCAGGATGCCCATGATCGCCTTGGCGGTGATGCTCTTGCCGCATCCGGACTCGCCCAGCACGGCCAGGGTCGAGCCCCGGGCGATGCTGAAGCTCAGGTCCTGGACGGCCGGCAACCGGCGCTCGCCGGAGCGGAATTCGATGCCCAGGTTCTTGACCTCGAGCAGTGGGTTGCTCATCAACGCCCCCTGGGATCGAGCACGTCACGCAGGTTCTCGCCCAACACGACGAAGGCGAGCGTGGTCAGGCCGAGCATTCCGGCCGGGAAGAACATCAGGTGCGGGGCGACCTGCCAGTTGCCGTCCGTACTGGCCGCCGCGATCTGGACGCCCCAGGAGAACGCCGGCAGCTTGATGCCGACACCAAGGATGGAGAAGGCCGCCTCGGCCGTCATGGCGGCGCCGACGCTGAGGGTCGACATCACGACCAGGGGAGTGATCGCGTTGGGGATGACATGCCGGCGCAGGATTCCCCAGTGCCGGACGCCCAGCACCCGGGCGGCCTGGACGTACTCCAACTGCTTGATCTGGAGCACCGAACCGCGCAGGTACCGCATCGTTCCGGCCCAGCTGAAGAGCACCAGCACGAAGACGATGGTCCACACCGTCCGCGACTTGAACTGGTAGAGGATTACCAGGCTGGCGATCCCGACCGGCACACCCAGGACGATGTCGGCGGTGCGGGAGATGACGGTGTCCACGGCGCCGCCGAAGTACCCCGCCAGCGCACCGGCGATCATCGCGATGAAGAACGTGAAGATCGCCACCAGCAGGCCGACCTCCAGGGAGATCCGCGCTCCGTGGACGACGTTGGAGAAGTAGTCGCAGCCCTGCATGTCGTAGCCGAACGGATGCCCGGATCGGGGGCCCAGCCGGGAGTCGACGAGGGAGCAGTCCCGCGGGTCGGTGTGGGTGAACAGCCCCGGTACGGCGGCCATCGCCGCGACCAGCGCGATGATGAGCACGGACAGGATGAAGAACGGCTGCCGGCGGGTGCGGAGCAGCCCCTGCGTCACCAGCCCGGGGCGCTTCCCGCCGCGCTGCGGGGGAGCGGACGGCTCGGGTTTGGCTCCGGTCGCGACCAGAGCCTCGATGGCATCAGACATGGCGGACCCTCGGGTCGATGATCGGATAGAGCAGGTCGACCACCAGGGCGGTGACCAGGTAGAAGAGCAGCAGGAACACCGAGACGCCGACGACGACCGGCCCCTGCTGCTGGGAGATCGCGGTGGCGAGGGTGCCGCCGAGACCGGGCAGGTTGAAGATGGACTCGATCAGCACCGAACCGCCCAGCAGGCTGGCCAGGCTCAGCCCGAGGTAGGTCACCACCGGCAGGAACGCGTTCCGTAGGGCGTGCAGCCAGATCACCCGGCCGGGAGAGGCGCCCTTGGCCCGCGCCGTCGTGATGTAGTCCGCCTTCAGGACGTCGACCAGGCTGGTCCGGGTCAGCCTCGCCAGCGGTGCCGCGGTCTCCAGCGCCAGTACCAGGGCCGGCATGATGAACGCCTTCGGGTAGCCCGCCTGGACACCGGCTATCGGCAGCAGGTGCCCCTTGATACCGATCAGGTACTGGGAGAAGTAGGCGACGAGGAAACCCGGTACGGCGAGGAAGACGACCGTGAAGAACAGGTTGAACTTCTCGGGCATGCCGTCCTTGCGCAGCCCGGCCCAGACCCCCAGCAGCACACCGATGACGATCTTCAACACGAAGGCCGACAGCGCGAGCGCCAAGGTGTAGGGGAAGGCGGTCTTGATCAGCGCGGTGACCGAGTTGTCGTTGAAGTCGTATCCGAAATTGCCGTGCAGCACGTTGTCGAGGTACTTCCCGTACTGCACGAAGAAAGGGTCGTCCAGGTTGTACTGCTTGCGGATCGCGGCGATGCTCGACGGCGAGAGCCGCTTGTTGCCGCCGGCCAGCGCCAGCACCGGGTCACCGGGTACCAGGAAGACCAGCAGATAGATCAGGAGCGTCGAACCGATGACGGTCGGGATCATGTACAGCACTCGCGTGATCGTGTACCTCAGCACCGAGGTTCCTCCTGGTTCGTGCTGGTGAAGTAAGTGACGAGATACGCGGGGGGCGGCTCGACACGGCAGCGCTCGCCGTCACGCAGAAGCGAGAGCCGGATCGCGTGCACCGTTGCCATCGCCTCGCGCGCCTCCCGGACCGAGCGGGTGGGGCCGGCCGTCACCGCCCGTACGTCCAGCGGGTCTTCGGGCGGCGGTGGGGGCAGCGGGGCGGACGGGTCGGCGCGGGCCCCGGTCGGGTCCGCTGTCCGCTCTCCGGCCTCCGCTGCGGTCGCGGTGAGCCAGACCTGGTCGCCGTCGCTCTCCAGGCGGCCGGTCGTCCCGACGACGGTGTAGTAGCGCCGATCCGGACCCGCGCCCCACCCGCGCATGTAGCCGGCCGGCACACCGTTGTCCAGCACGAACGCGATCATCGAGAGCCGCGGTTCGTCACCGGTGGCCCGGTCAGGGCGGGGGAGGGACGCGACGGCGCTGAGGTGCTCAGTCGTGCCACCCGACAGCCAGTGGATGACGTCGACGTCGAGAGCGAGCTGATCGTCCGTCACGTGGACATCGGTCCCGGTGAGGTGCCGGCACCAGATGGCGCTGACGTCCCCGACGAGGCCGTCGGCGACGCAGCGCTTGAGCGTACGGACCGCCGGAGATCTGCGCGGCGCGTGGTCGACGCGCATCGGTGCGCCGGTCCGCCGGGCCACCTCCAGCAGTTCGTCCAGCGCGGCCGGCGAGTCGGCCGGCGGCGCCGCGAGCGTGACGCCGATCCCGCGCTCCAGCACGGCCTTCGCCGCCTCGACCCGCTCCGGGCCGGGCAGATCGATGAACACGTGCTCCGGTGCGATGCCGAGTGCCATTACCTCGGACACCTCGGCGTGGTTGCGGACTCCACTCGCCAGCGGTGACGCCCTGACCGCTTCGCCCAGCGCCCCGCCGCCGTCCAGCAAGGCGATCCGCGGGTGGCTCACGGGGAGCCCGGCGCCGGAGGCGAGGTCGGGGTCCACCCGCGGCGGCGCCACTTCCTCGGTGCCGTAGATCGCGCCGGAGAAGCTCTCGAAGGCCCGGTGAACGGCGCCGACACACACCCCGTGCCGGCCGAGGGAGGTCGGGGTGATCACGACGTCGAGCTCGCCCGCGCCGTCGGTGAACTCGCCCACCGCGGTGGCCAGGTCCGAGGCGATCAGGTCTCCGAAACGCGCGAGTTCGCCCCCCAGCACGACCACGTCGGGGTCGACGGCGAGCACGAGCGCACCGATGGCCGGGGTCATGGCGGACACCAGCGCCTGCTGCGTCCTGCGGCCTTCCGCGTCCGTGGGGTCCGCGAGCAACCGCTCCAGCGGCCGCGCGATCTGGGACACGGCCTCGTTCAGCGGCCCGACGGGAAACTCGATGTCGCTGAACGACCGGAGCAGGCCGACCTCGCCGGCGCTGTTGTGGCGCCCGCGAAGCACCGCGCCGTCGACCGTTATCCGAGCCGAGACATGGTGCCAGGTGAGCGCGTAGACGCCGGTCCCGGCTCCCTCCAGGGCACCGAAACACGACTCGGCCGCAGCGGCGAGCGACAGGTCGTTGTCGACGATCACGGGGACGCCCAGCAGCGCCGTGAACCGGTCCTGGAGGTTGGTGCCGTTCCAGGACCTGACCGGCGATGTCAGGGCCTCGCCGCTCGGCGTCACCAGCCCCGCGGTGCCGATACCGACCGCCCGCAGATCGGCCCGGGTGAAGCCGGCCCGACCGAGGGCGTCGTCGACGACGGAGACCACCCGGCTCGGATCGGGCCGCGCGTCGCTGCACGTGGGCTGCCCCGACGAGCCCATCGCGAGGGTGCGGCCCGCCAGGTCGGTGAGCAGGACCTGCATCTCGGAGGCGCTCAGATCGACGCCGACGACGACGCCCGTCTCGGCGCGGAACCTCGATTGCCTGGCGGGACGGCCACCCGTCTCACCGTGCTGGACCTGGTCCGCCTCGGCCTCGACGAGGCCGTCGGAGGTGAGGTCCGCCAGAGCGGCCTCCACCGTCGGCCTGGAGAGGCGCGCGCGGGCGGCGATCTCGGCGATGGTCGCCCGGCCCAGATCCCGGATCGCGGCAATACAGAGCGCACGCGAGCCGATCGTGCGCTTGCCGTCCGAATTCGCCACTTTTCTCGTCCTTGCCTTCGCCGGCTGCCCGACACTCGGGTTTCACAGCAGCTTTCATATTGGTTAAGAAGGCTGTTGCGCAAGAGATTCGGGCCAGTCTTTCGGCAGGTCAAGACCCTGTCCGGCATGTGGACTTCCGCTGCGGGGGCGGCGAAGACACCCTTGTGAGTCGATGCGGTGAATCATCGGACATGCGAATCCATGGGCGTTTTGGGACGTGTGCGCCCGCGCGTTTTCGCCCCCGCGCGCGGCGTGGGCGTATTCAAGGATATTGAGGTGAATAGTCCGTATTTCGCTCGGCCGGCGCGATCATGAAGCCCAGCTTGGGTGGGGCTTAAGAAACCCTCGATGGACCCGGCGCGGCACGGGGCGGAAAGGTGGGATCGCCACGGCGGTCACGTCGCGGTGATCCCACCCAGCTCAGGAGAGTCCGCCGGTGAAGGCACTTGTGAAAGCGAAGGCGGAGCCCGGCCTGTGGCTCACGGACGTGCCCGAGCCCGCGCTCGGCCCGGGCGAGGTCCTGATCAAGGTGCTGCGCACCGGCATCTGCGGCACCGACCTGCACATCCGGGCGTACGACGGATGGGCGCAGCAGGCGATCCGCACCCCGCTGGTGCTGGGCCACGAGTTCGTCGGCGACGTCGTCGAGGTCGCGCCCGGCGTGACCGGCATCGCCGCGGGCGACCGGGTCAGCGGCGAGGGGCACCTGGTCTGCGGCACCTGCCGCAACTGCCTGGCCGGACGCCGGCACCTGTGCCGCAGCACCGTCGGCCTGGGCATCGGCCGGGACGGCGCGTTCGCCGAGTACGTGACGCTGCCGGCCGCCAACGTGTGGGTGCACCGGGTGCCGGTGGACCCGGACGTCGCCGCGATCTTCGACCCGTTCGGCAACGCCGTGCACACCGCGCTGTCCTTCCCGCTCGTCGGCGAGGACGTGCTGATCACCGGGGCCGGCCCGATCGGGATCATGGCGGCTGCGGTCGCCCGGCACGCGGGCGCCCGCAACGTGGTGATCACCGATGTCAGCCCGTTCCGGCTGGAGTTGGCGGAGCGGGTCGGGGTGAGCCTCGCGGTGGACGTGCGCACCTCCACGATCGAGGAGGGCCAGCGCGCGCTGGGGCTGCGCGAGGGCTTCGACGTCGGCCTGGAGATGTCCGGCCGCCCCGAGGCACTGCGCAGCATGGTGGCGAACATGACCCACGGCGGCAAGATCGCCCTGCTCGGCCTGCCGGCCGAGGAGTTCGCCGTCGACTTCGCCCGGATCGTCACGTCGATGATCACCCTCAAGGGGATCTACGGGCGGGAGATGTACGAGACCTGGTACGCCATGTCGGTGCTGCTCGAAGGGGGTCTCGACCTCAGCCCGGTGATCACCGGCCGCTACTCGTACCAGGACTTCGACGAGGCGTTCGACGACGCGGCGAGCGGGCGCTGCGGCAAGGTCATCCTCGACTGGACCGCCTGAGCGCTCCGGCCGTACGTCCCGCGCCGCCCGCCGTACCCGCACCGCGCCATGTCCCGAACTCCGGGACCCGCACCCGCACTTGCCCCCTCGCCCCCGGCTCCCGCCCCTCGCCTCAAGGAGACCCTCCCGATGCTCGACTCCGTCCGCGCGGATCTGCGCGCCACCCTCGACGAGATCCGCACCGCCGGTCTGCACAAGCCCGAGCGCGTCATCGGCACACCGCAGAGCGCCACCGTCGAGGTGACCGCGGGCGGCCGCCCCGGCGAGGTGCTGAACTTCTGCGCCAACAACTACCTGGGCCTGGCCGACCACCCCGACGTGGTGGCCGCGGCGAAGGACGCGCTGGACCGCTGGGGATACGGCATGGCCTCCGTGCGGTTCATCTGCGGCACCCAGGAGGTGCACAAGGAACTGGAGTCCCGGCTGTCGGCGTTCCTCGGCATGGAGGACACGATCCTGTACAGCTCGTGCTTCGACGCCAACGGCGGCGTCTTCGAGACGCTGCTGGACGAGCGGGACGCGGTGATCTCCGACGCGCTCAACCACGCCAGCATCATCGACGGCATCCGGCTGTCCAAGGCCCGCCGGCTGCGCTACGCCAACCGGGACATGGCCGAGCTGGAGCAGCGGCTCAAGGAGGCGGGTGACGCGCGCCGCAAGCTGATCGTCACCGACGGCGTGTTCTCCATGGACGGCTTCGTCGCCCCGCTGGACGAGATCTGCGACCTGGCCGACCGCTACGGGGCCATGGTGATGGTGGACGACTCGCACGCGGTGGGCTTCGTCGGCCCCGGCGGGCGCGGCACCCACGAACTGCACGGCGTGATGGACCGGATCGACATCCTCACCGGCACCCTCGGCAAGGCGCTCGGCGGCGCCTCCGGCGGCTACGTCGCCGCCCGCGCCGAGATCGTGGCGCTGCTGCGCCAGCGCTCCCGGCCGTACCTGTTCTCCAACTCCCTCGCCCCGGTGATCGCGGCCGCCTCCCTGAAGGTGCTCGACCTGCTGGAGGACGACTCCGAGGCGGGCCCGGGACCGCTGCTGCGGGCCCGGCTCCAGGAGAACACCGCGCTGTTCCGGGAGCGGATGACCCACGAGGGCTTCGAGCTCGCGCCGGGCGGCCACCCGATCGTCCCGGTCATGATCGGCGACGCCGAACAGGCCGGGCGGCTGGCCGACCTGCTGCTGGAGCACTCCGTCTACGCGATCGGCTTCTCCTACCCGGTGGTGCCGCACGGCAAGGCCCGGATCAGGGTGCAGCTGTCCGCGAGCCACTCCGCCGAGGACGTCGAGCGGGCCGTCGCGGCATTCGTGGCCGCCCGGGAGTCCCTGGCAGGATGACCAGGTGATCGATACGCGCCGGCTGCGAACCCTGCGGGCCGTGGCGGACCACCGTACGGTGACCGCCGCGGCCGCCGTGCTGTACCTGACCCCCTCCGCGGTCTCGCAGCAACTCGCGGCACTGGAGGCCGAGGTCGGCCACCAGCTGCTGGTGCGTGACGGCCGCGGGGTCCGGCTGACCGCCGCCGGGGAGATCCTGGTCGCGCACAGCAGCACCGTGCTGGCCCAGCTGGAGCGGGCCGAGGCCGAGCTCGCCGCCTACGCGGGCGGGGCGGCCGGCACCGTGACCGTGGTGTCCTTCGCCACAGGCATCACCACCGTGCTGGCCCGGGCGATGGCCGCGCTGACGCTGTCGTCCCCGGGCATCCGGGTCCGCGTGCGCGACGCCGAGGGCGACGAGAGCCTGGCCATGGTGCTGGACGGGCACGCGGATGTCGCGGTCGCGGTCGAGTACCGCGGTGCGCCGCGCGACGACGACCAGCGGCTGTCCCGGGTGGCCCTGTACGCCGAGCCCTTCGACGCGGTCCTGCCGCGCGGCCACCGGCTGTACGACTGCGAGCGGGTCCGGGTCGAGGACCTCGCCGACGAGTACTGGATCAGCCCCTACCCGGGCAACCCCTGCCACGACGTGGTCACCCTCGCCTGCGAGCTGGCGGGCTTCCAGCCCCGCGTCGCGCACTCGTCCGACGACTTCCGCGCGGTCGCCGCGCTGGTCGGGGTCGGCGCGGGTGTCGCGCTGGTGCCGCGCTCCGCGCTGCGCGGGGTGCACCTGCCCGACGTCGTGATCCGCCCCGTCGCCGGCAGCCCCGCCACCCGCCGGGTCTTCGCCGCGGTCCGGCGCGGCGCCGAGCAGCACCCCCTGATCCGCCCGGTCCTCTCGGAACTCCAGGAGGCAGCCGCCACGGCGAGCCCCGACGCGGACTGACCGGCGCGAGGCGCCGCGCCACAGGCGGTCGCGTCAGGGCGCCTTGATGCCACGGGTCGGCGGGGAGGGCCGCACTGTCGGTGGCAGCGGTCAGAATCGGCCCATGACTTCGGTGACCGCGCAGGACTACGCCTGGATACATTCCTCCCCGCTCTTCGGCCACGCGCTGGAGTGCGGCTACAGCCTGGCCCTGGTGCGGGGCGTGCCCCCGGAGGAGGTGCTGCGGGTCATGGGCGCGGAGCCGCAGGGCACATGCGCGGGGGTCGAGGAGCTGATCCAGCTTCAGGACGAGCTGTGCGACCAGCTGGACCACTCGGACAGCTCCTTCCTCGCCGGCGCGTTCACCGTGCCGGGGGAGGACGACGACTGGACACTCGTCTGGGAACTCGCACGGGGCGGCACGGGCATCCAGCCGCGCTTCATGAAGGCCCTCTCGGCGGGGGGCCGGGCCGTGGAGCACTCCCGCAACGGCGGCAAGCCCATCAACGGCTTCTCCTGGTACGAGGACGGGGAGCTGCGCACCACCTTCGAAGGGCCCACGTTCAGAAGCGGCAGCACCCCCGACGCCCTCCTCCCGATGATGCGCGAGGTCGGCTGCGACCTCCGGGACGAGGACCGCAGGAGCGGCGGCACCGACGACAAGGCGGCGGTCCTCGCCCTGACCGAGCGGCTCACCGGCGTCCGGCTGACGGAGGAAGTGCTCCGGGACGCGCACTACCGGCTCGGGCTCGTCCCCGACGAGCCCGCCGAGGAGTGGACCACCGTCGTCGTCGACATCACCGACGCCCACGGCGAGCGCTTCTACCGGAAGTTCACCCGTGCCCGGATCGAGGAAGCCGCCTCCCGCCGCCGCGCGGAGGCCGACCACCCGAGGATCGACCCCCTCTCCGCCCCGGAGGACACGGTCTGAGCGGTCGGCTCCGGAAGCCCCTCGGGGGTTGGCCGCGGAGCCGACCATGCGGCGGAGCGCTGGTCGGAGGCCGGCGCCGGCGCCGGCGCCGGCAGGTCGCGGCCGGACGGGTCGAGACGGGGGCGGCGCCCCAGCACAGCCGACCGGCGGGTACCGCCGCCGAACCGCGCCGGCCGGAGGGTGGCCGCCCGCCCGCCGGGGCGAAGCCGGCCGCGACAGCCTGCTCACCGGGCAACACCGTTACGACACCCACTTCGTCACCAGCCCTGCCTGGTAAGGCGAGAGCGCCACCTCCACGACCACACCGGCGGCGGCACCCCAGACCGCGCGGGCTGAGAAGGGACCGGCGAAGCGGGCCAGGTGACGTTGCGGGGAGCCCTTGCGGTGAAGCGGCCCTGCCGGTCAGCGCACCCGGAAGACCGGTCCGCGCGGGGTGAAAGGCAGCCCCGCGCCCTCCGGGATCAGGTAGGCGTGCTCGCGGCGGACCCGCAGCACGTCGCACCAGCCGTCGGTGATCACCAGGACGGGGGCCGTCGGCGGGAAGTCGTCGGCCCGCTGCAGCAGGTCGATGCCGGGTTGCAGGACCGTGCCGCCGCGTCCCCTGACCCGTACCCGCCCGGCGATCTCCGTTGGCGCCAGGTACCCGGCGTCGTAGGCGGCGGCGTCACAGAACACCACCCGGGCGGCCGGCACGTCGCGCGCCTCGGCGTAGGAGGCGATCGCGCCCAGTGCCTTGGCGAGCAGCGGGCCGGACATCGAGCCCGAGGTGTCCAGGACGACGCCGAAGGTGCAGCGGGCGACCTCCTCGGGCGGGAAGGAGCGGCCCGCGCGCGGGATGTCGGGGGTCGAGGCCTGGCGCCGGGCGGGCCGGGAGTAGCTGCGTACCAGCTCGGGCCGCGGCACGAACTCGTCGAACCAGCGCGCCAGTTGGGCATCCCACGGGACGGGCGGGTGGGCGAGCGCGCGGATCTCCTGGATCAGTCCGGCCGGTAGCAGGCCACGCTGTCGGTCGGTGTGCAGCTGGTGGCCCTGGACGAGGGCGCGCCGGTAGAACTCGTCGAGGTCGACGGGGTCGGCGGGACGGCCGGGCAGTGGTTCGCCCAGGATGTCGCCGGCGCCCTTGCCGCGCAGGGTCGCAAGGCGCCGGCCACGTCGCAGCCCGGTGGTGATCCGGTCGTACACCTCCTCGGTCGACAGACCCTTCAACTCGGCGTCGTACAACAGCCCTTCGGGCATCGCGCCGACGCTCATCTCCGTCAGCCAGCCGTTGATGACGTAGTCGGCGGCGACGTTGAAGAGATAGTGGTCGCGGGAGCCGCGGCGCCCGCCGTGGCGCAACGCGGCGTGCAGCATCTCGTGGGCGAGGATGAACCGCCACTCCTCGTCCGTGAACCGCTTGAGCGGGTTGATGTAGATCTCGCCGGCGGTGGCGTCCACGGCGGCCACGGAGATGTCGTGCACGCGGGCGAGTTCGGCGTCGGCGACGACGGTCAGTCCGGCCGCGAGGCCGCCGAGCAGCGGGTAGGACGAGACGAACCAGTTGAGGGCGCGATCCCAGGGACGCTGGGCGACGCGCTCACCGGTGAGCCGGTCCCGGCGGCCACCCGCGACGTCCATCGCGGCGGAGACCGTACGGGTCAGGGCGTACGCGAAGGCGAGTTGCCGGTCGGGCAGGACGGTGTTCCAGTGCGGCCACTGGACCAGCAACTGGTCGGGTTCGCCGTCCGCGGTGCCGCACCGCTCGTAGGCGGCCGGGACGCCGGTCTTACGCCAGCGGGCGGCGAGCTGCTCCTCGTCGCCGTCGGGGTAACTCGTGGGGAGGTGGTCGGGGGTGGTGCCGATGGGGAAGGTGGTGAGGAAACGGTTGACGACGGTGCAGCGGGCGGCGAGGTCGAAGCGGTCGGGCTGCTCGCGGGGCTCCTTGGCGGCGGGGAGGTGGCCGAAGCCGAGGTGGAGGAGGGCATGGGCGAGCGCCCAGGCCCACTCGCCGGGTTCGGCTCGGCGGGTGGGGTGGACGTTCACCCGCCCATTGGAGTCCGCCCGGACGAGGCCCTGGCCCGGGGCGTCGGCGTTGCCTTGGGCGCGGACGAAGTCGGCGTCGATGGCTGCGAGGGCGGGGTTGCGGCCCACCAGGTCCACGCCGGCGGCGAAAGCCTCGGCGGCCGGGTCGGGGCGGTCTGCGCCCTGCTTGCGGGACCGGCTCAACGCCGGGCCTCGACCAGGCGCGGCATGTCGCGGGCGGCCTCCACCAGGAACCAGGCGGGCAGCACCGGGTTGCCGTCGGCGTCCTCGGCGATGACGGTCTGGGCGACCTCGACGGAGATCTCGGCGAGCTGGACGAGCAGCGACTTGGCGCGGTAGGCGGTCTCGCGCACGGCGGCCGAGGCGTGCTCGCGCCGGGCCGGGAGCTCCTTGACGAGCCGCCCCCGGAACGCCTCGGCGAGGTAGTAGAGCAGGTCGCGGTCTTCGATGCGGCGGGGCCAGGAGGCGTCTCCCTTGATGATCGCCTCGATGCCGTAGGTGTGTCGCACGATCTTGGCGTACCCGCAGAAGGAGACGGCGTGGGCGGGGGTCAGCGTCCCGTGAGCCACGACCTTCAGCGTCTCCTCGTCCAGCGCCGGCCCGAAGGAGTGCAGCGCGTCGGAGAGCATGTGCCAGGAGCGGGGCGTGGAGAACGGCTCCTCGGTCTTGGGCGGCTGCGACCACAGGTGGTCGGGCCGGTCGGAGAGGTAGTCCACCACCCAGGGGTGGATGCCGTTCTCGCCCGCCCACACCAGCCAGTCGGTGGCCGAGGCACGCAGGTGGACGTGGGTGAGGCGGTTGACGAGTGCGGAGGCGATGGGGCGTGCCAGGGCGTTGTCGGTGGCGCGGTTGCCGGCGCCGATCACGATCGAGCCTGCCGGGAGTTCGTAGTTGCCGATCCGGCGGTCGAGGATGAGAGAGTAGAACGCCTTCTGCACATCCGGGGTCGCGGCGTTGAGCTCGTCCAGGAAGAGGCAGTACGGCTCGTCGCGGGCGATCGCCTCCGGCGGGCAGAACACGGAGCGGCCGTCGCGGATCTGCGGCACGCCGATCAGGTCTTCAGGGGCGAGCTGCGTGCCCAGCAGGCTTACGCACTCAAGGCCCAGGGAGTCGGCGAACTTCCTCACCAGGGAGGACTTCCCGATGCCGGGGGCGCCCCAGAGGAATACCGGGCGGACCGTGGCGAGGCCCAGGAGGAGGTCCGGGATCTGGGTGGGCGTGACGGTTATCGCGGCCTGCAAGCGGTTGGCTCCTCCGCCGGGGATTTTCTGTTCGCCCAGCGTACGGGGGCGGCGAGGGCAGTCGCACCTCGTTTTCCAGGGCCGCTATTCGCCACACGGATACGGGTGTTCCGAAAGACGCGATCGACGCACGTGGGGAGCGCGGATAGCTTCGTTTCCACCCTGTCAACGGCGCGTTGCGGTGAATTCACGGCCACGTCCGGCCACTCTCGCGCGCCAAGCCGGAGAGGAAGTCATGCCGCCCCCCACTCCCGTTGCCAACCACCCCGAAGACCCCGCCCCCGCCTCCGCGCGCACCCGTCTCCCTCGCCGCGTGCTGGCCTGGATGCTGTGTGCCCTGGCCCTGCTCGCTACGGTGCCGCTCATGACGCTGTCCACCGCATCCCCGGCCGCCGCCGCCGACAGCGGCCTCGACCCCAGCCAGTTCCACGGCGTGCACTGGTCCCGCCTCGGCGATAACTTCACCCCCGACCGGCTCGTGCTGCAGGGACTGTCCGCGGACGACGACTACAACTCGGCCAGGAGCAAGGCCGACGCGATGTTCGCCACGTTCCAGAGCACGCTGGGCGCCAACACCGTCCGGCTGCCGATGAACCCGGCCACCGCCGACTGGCACACCTACGACGCCGTCATCGACGCCGCGACCGCCAAGGGCTTCAAGGTCATCCTGTGCTACTGGTCCGAGGACGGCAGCAACAAGATCGCCGACAGCTACCTGCCCACCTGGAACCAGATGTGGGACACGGAGGTCGCCAAGTACCTGTCCAACCCGCTGGTCTACTTCGACCCGATGAACGAGCCGGTCGGCTTCACCACCGCCCAGTGGCTGGACTTCGCCGCCAACTGGATCGCCCGCGAGAGCGCCAACGGCCTGCCCAGGAACCGGATGTTCATCGAGGGCGCCGAGGCCGACTCGGGCGGCTGGGGCAGCGACCTGCGACCGCTGTGCGGTGACTCCCGCTTCGACGGCGTCTACCTCGCGATGCACCGCTACGCCTTCCCCTACGGCGCGCGGAGCTACGACGACTGGGTCAACGACATCAAGACGTACATGGGGAACTGCCCCTCGCGCACCGTCATCGAGGAGTTCGGCGCCGACGCCGACAACGGCATCGACTACGACGCCACTCCGAGCGCCACCACCCCCAAGGAAGTCGCGTTCCTGCGGGCCATCACCGACGTCATACGCGAGTACAACCTCGGTGCCATCTGGTGCCACGGCATCGGCGGCAGGACCACGAGCCCGGACCACGACTCGCTGAACATCCTCCGGCTCTTCAGCGGCTTCGACAGCGGCAGCACCCAGAACCTGCCGCTGTGGACGCCGAACCCCACCGCCGTCAACCGTCTCAAGTACGCCTGGGGCACGCCGAGTTCGGACACCACCCGGCTGCAGAACGTCGGCTACGACGCGTGCCTCGACGTGCCCGGCGCGTCGCAGGCCGACGGCGTCCAGGTCCAGGTCACGACCTGCGGCAGCGGTGACAACCAGCAGTGGACCCGGCACTCCGACGGGACGATCACCGTGTACGGCGGGACGAAGTGCCTGGCCGCCGCGGGTTCCGGTACGACCAACGGCACCCATGTGGTCATCGACGACTGCCAGGGCGGGGCCGGGCAGCAGTGGTACCAGTTCTCCGACGGGACGATCCGCAACGCCGGCTCCAAGCTCTGCCTGGACGCGGACCTGTACAGCGAGCAGAACGTCCAGCTCTGGTCCTGCGGCAACGGCGACAACCAGAAGTGGCAGACCCTGTAGGCAGGCCCTACAGGCAGGGACCGCCACCGCGTACGCGCGCCGCCGGCCACGGGAACCGTCACCGTGACCGGCGGCGGGCATTCCCGCGAACCGCCGCCCGGGCGAACCGCTGGGCGAACCGCCGCCCGGGCGATCCGCCGCCCGGGCGAACCGCCAACGGGAGAAGCCCGCCGCCGGGAGAATCACGAAACCGCCGGCCCGTTTCCGTAAGGCGCCCGTTTCGCCGGAGGAAAGATCCGAAATCCGGATGGACGCCTGCCGATTCTCGCACTTGGGTTTTCCGGAACGGGAATTTACCGTCGGTGACATGACGACTCGCTCCCCGGGGCCCCCTCCGGGCCCCGACCGCTTCCTGAACGACCGCTCCGCAAAGGGAATGCGCGTCACGCGCGCCGGGGCCCGGCACGTTGCCGAAAGGCTCGGGGAAATGCCGCACCCGGCGATCGGTACCGCCCGGCAGGCCACGGTATGAACGGGGAGGCCCTCACCCCGGTCCGGCCGCTGGTCCTGCGCCCGGACGTCGACGACGTCGGAGTGGTCCTCGGCGACGCGCCGGGCGGCGCTCCCGTCATGGTCGGGGGCACGACGGTCCCGGCCGCCACGGACATCCCGGCCGGACACAAGGTGGCGGTGCGCGTGGTCGCCGCCGGACAGCCGGTCCGCAGGCACGGCGAGGTCATCGGGGTGGCGCTGACCGGCATCAGACCCGGCGACCACGTCCATCTGCACAACCTCGGGCCCGGCCAGGACCACCCCGGTGAGCGCGGGTGGTCCGCCCCGCCGGCCTGGTCCCCGCCGGCCGCCCCGACCCGCGACCACTTCCTCGGCTACCGCCGCCCCGACGGCCGGGGCGCGACCCGCAACTACATCGCGATCGTGCCCACCGTGAACTGCTCGGCCACCGTGGCCCGGATGGTCGCGCAGGCCGCGCAACGCGAACACGCCGGCGTGCCCGGCCTGGACGGCGTCATCGCGCTCGCCCACGACCTGGGCTGCGGGATGGCCGAAGGGACCCCGGGCGACGGCCTGTTGCGCCGCACACTGCACGGATACGCCACGCATCCCAACGTGGTGGGGGCGGTTGTGGTCAGCCTCGGCTGCGAGATCAACCAGCCCGGGAACGCCCTCGGCGACGTGGCGGACACCACCGTGACCATCCAGGACGTCGGCGGCACCGCGGCGGCGGTGCGGGCGGCCCTCGCCCAGGTCGCCGAACTCGTCGCCGAGGTAAGGACATTGCGCCGGGAACCCGTTGCGCTGGCCGAACTCACCCTGGGACTGCAGTCCGGCGACGGCGACGCCTGGTCCGGGATCACCGCGAACCCGGCGGTGGGCGTCGCCGCCGATCTGCTGGTGGCCGCGGGCGGGCGGGTGGTCCTCGGCGAGACACCCGCCCTGCACGGCGCCGGGCACCTTCTGCGCCGCCGGGCCGCGACCTCCGGCGTCGCCGTCCGTATCGAGGAACTCCTCGCGTGGTGGCGGGAGTACGCCGCCCGCGAAGGCGCCGGCCCGCACGGCGAACCCACGCGGGAGGACCGGGCCGGCGGCATCACCACGCTCGGCGAGAAGTCGCTGGCCGCCGTACTGAAGGCCGGCACCGCCCCGGTGGAGCACGTCGTCGGGTACGCAGATCCGGTGACCGGAGCAGGGCTGACGCTCATGGACACCCCCGGGCACGGCCCGGTCTCGGCGACGGGCATGGTCGCCGGGGGAGCGACGGTGCTCGCCTCCGTCACCGGCAGCGGCTCGCTGTTCGGCTCCCGCCCGACCCCGTGCGTACGGATCAGCACCACCACCGGGCTCTACCAGGCCATGAGCGGCGACATCGACTTCGACGGTGGACGGGCGACGGCCCGCCCGGAACACGTGACACACGGCCGGCTGCTGTTCGAGGCCCTCGTGGACACCGCGTCCGGACACCCGACCACGGCGGAGCAACTCGGCTTCGGCGCCGAGGAGATCACGCCGTGGCGGATGGGCGCGGTGCTGTGACCGCCACTCGCTGACCCTTCCTGTCCTGACCTTCCCTGCCCTGTTCTGCCCCGCCCCGCGCGAATCGCCGGAATAGCGAACCGTCGGCCTCCGCGGCGCGGTGCAAAGGCATGCCCGCCGCTTGGCGACGGCGGTGGGCAGGGCGGCTATCCGGTTAACGGATTGACGCCTGCTGAAACACGAACTTCACACCCGCGACCCCGGGGCCTAGCGTCGATCGCATCCTGACGAGCGGGAATTCGACGCCGGGAGAAGAGCGGTACCAAGGGCCGTCCCCTGCCATTCCCTTCGGCATGCACGAGAGCGCGACGGCGGAAGGACGCGAGCCCGCCGACGTACACAGGACCGGAACTCCACGGAGGAAGCATGTCTGAGCACTGGGGGCGGATCGGCACATCGCAGCCGGGCACCGCTTGCCCGGCTGACGCGACGGCGGGCTGCGCGTCGCCGGCGCGGGCAACCCCGATCGCCGGGATTGCGAGCCGAGGATGACCGGCCGGGCGCCGACGCTCGCGGTGCGCAACGTGTCGAAGTCGTTCGGTGGCGTCGCCGCGGTCCAGGACGTGTCCTTCACCGTCTCCGGCGGCGAGGTCGTCGCGCTGGCCGGGGAGAACGGCGCGGGCAAGTCCACGGTGAAGAACCTCATCGGCGGCATCCTGCGGCCCGACGCCGGACGGGTCGAGTTCGGCGGGGCCGGGCCCGCAGCCGGCACGGGCGGCGCCAGGCACTCCGGTGTGGCCACCGTCCACCAGGAGACCAGCCTCTTCCCGGACCTGACGGTCGCCGAGAACATCCTCATCGGGCGGCTTCGCACCGGGCGGTCGCCGGTCGTACGGCCAGGGCGGCTGCGGCGGATCGCGGCCCCCCTCCTCCAGCGGGTCGGAGCCCGCTTCGGCCCCGACGCGGTGGTGCGGGACCTGGCCGCCGGGCAGCGCCAACTCGTCGAGATCGCCAAGGCGCTCGCCGCCGACCCGCGCGCCGTCGTCTTCGACGAGCCGACCGCCTCGCTGAACCTCGACGAGCGCGAGCTGGTGATGCGGATCGTCGAGCAACTGCGCGACGACGGAGTGGCGGTGCTCTACATCTCCCACTACCTGGAGGAGATCGCCAGGCTCAGCGGGCGGGTGGTCGTGATGCGGGACGGACGCGTCGTCGGCGACCGGCCGACGGCTGAACTGGACCGGACCACCCTCGAATCGCTCATGGTGGGCCGCGAACTGGCCCGGGGACATCCGGCTCTTCCACGGCCCCGGCCCGACGTCATGCTGTCGGTACGGGATCTGGACGACAACGCGCGGGTGCACGGGATCTCGTTCGACATCGCCCAGGGGGAGATCTTCGGACTGGCGGGACTCATGGGCTCCGGCCGCACCGAGGTCGCCCGGGCCGTCTTCGGGCTCGGCGGCAAGGCGGGGCGGATCGAGGTCGACGGAAAACCGCTGCGCCGTGGCGACGTGCGGGCCGCGATAGCGGCCGGAATGGCGTTCGTCACCGAGGACCGGGCGCACGAGGGGCTGTTCCTCGACCGCCCCATCCGGGAGAGCCTGTCCAACGTCGTGCTCGGCTCGGTGTCCGCCTCCCGGTGGGGCGGTTGGCTCAGGAGCGGCGCGGAACGCCGTCTCACCGGGGAACTCGCCGCCAAGGTGCGGCTGGTCGCGCGCGGCGGGCTGGAGTCAGGCGGCCGTTCGCTGAGCGGGGGAAACCAGCAGAAGGTCGTGATCGGCAAGTGGCTGGCCGGCAGGCCCCGGCTGATCATCCTGGACGAGCCGACCCGGGGCATCGACGTGGGCGCGAAGGCGGAGATCCACCGCCTGCTCGTCGACCTGGCCCGCGCCGGTTCCGCGATCCTGCTGATCAGTTCGGAGATGGAGGAGGTGCTCGGCCTCAGCCACCGCGTCGGGGTCATGTACGACGGCGCCCTGGCCGGTGTCCTGGACCGCTCGCAGGCCACCCAGGAAGCGGTCATCCGGCTCGCCACGGGAGGCGGGCGATGAAGCCGGCCACCCGGGTCCGCGACGTCCGGGACATCCGCGACATCCGCGATGTCCGCTACGTCCGCGACGCTCTTCTCGCCGGTGTGCGGCGGCAGCCGCTGCTGCCCGTCCTCCTGGTCCTGCTGGCCGCGCTGTCCGTGTCCTACGGCGGTTTCGCCGGCACCGCGAACTTCCGCAACATCGCCGTCCAGGCGAGCCCGTTGACCATAGCCGCCGTCGGCGCCACCTACGTGATCATCACGGCGGGCATCGACCTGTCCGTCGGCTCGATGCTCTTCCTGGCGGCCGCCATCGAGTCCAGCGACGCCCTGTCCGGCGGACCGGCCGGCCTGGTCTTCCTCGCGGTCGCGGCGGCCGGCGTGGGCATGGGGCTGGTCAACGGCGCCGCGGTCGCGACGACCCGGGTGCCGGCCCTGGTCGTCACCCTCGCCACGCTCCAGGTCTTCCGCGGCGCGGGCGGGCACATCACCGGCCAGCAGAACATCACCCTGCCGGCGAACCTGCGCGGGATCGGCACGGCGACCGCGCTCGGCGTCCCCGTGCCGGTATGGCTGGCGGCGGGCACGGCCGTCGGCGGGGGACTGCTCTTCAGCCGCACCGTGTTCGGCAGGTACCTCCAGGCGGTGGGCTCCCATCGGGAGGCGGCCGTGCACGCGGGCCTTCCCGTGCGGCGGGTCACCGTCGGGGCGTACGCGCTGGCCGGACTGCTGGCCGCGCTCGCCTCCCTGACCCAGACCGGCCGCCTCGGCGCGGTGCAGCCGTCCATCGGCCAGGGGTACGAACTGACCGTCGTCACCGCCGTGGTCCTCGGCGGCACCAGCCTGTTCGGCGGCCGGGGGAGCGTCACCGGCACCGTGCTGGGCGCGCTCGTCCTCACCACCGCGCAGACCGGCCTGGTGTTCTCGGGAGCCTCGCCCTACGTCTTCGACATCGTGCGGGGCGCGGTGCTGCTCGTCGCCGTTCTGGCGGCCGCGGTGCGGTGGCGGGAGCTGGTCCGGGCGGTCGCGCCGGCCGGTGGCGCTCCGTGGGGCAGGGGCCGGACCGAGCCGGCGGAAGCCGGCGCAACCATGATGAAGGAGTTCAGATGAGACGGTACCCCGTTGCCCGATGCGCGGCCGTGGCCGCCATGGCGACCCTGGCACTCGCGGCCTGCGGCCCTACCTCCACGTCCGGCTCGGGAGCGGCGTCAGGAAAGGGCCACGGCACGATCGGGGTCAGCTTCGACCTGCTCAACGCGGTCCGCACGTCGGAGAAGTCGGCCATCCAGAAGGCGGCCGCCTCGGCCGGCTACAAGGTGGTCTTCGACGTCGCCGACCAGGACGCCCAGAAGCAGGCGTCGCAGATCCAGGACCTGATCCAGACCCGCCGGGTCGACGCCCTGATCGTCATCGCCCAGGACGGCAAGCAGATCGCCTCCTCGATCAGCCTGGCCAAGGCCCGCCACGTCCCCTTCGTCACCATCGACCGGGCGGTCGCCGACGAGCAGGACATCTCCTTCCAGATCACCGGAGACCCCAAGGCCGACGGCGAGTTGGCGGCGGACGAGTTCATCGCGGCGGCCAGGACCAAGCCGCTGAAGGTCCTCGAACTGGTGGGCGCGCTGACCGACCAGAACGCGATCGGCCGCCGGGACGGGTTCGGCGACACCCTCAAGGGCAACCCGAAGGTGACCGTGGTGAGCCAGGTGCCCACCAACTGGGACCCGTCCCAGGCGCTGGACGGCACCTCGAACGCGCTGCAGAAGAACCCCGGCATCAACGCGGTCTTCGTCCCCTCGGACTTCCTCCTGCCGTCCGTGCAGTCGGCACTGACCACCGCCAAGCGGCTGGCACCGGTCGGCGACCCCCAACACGTCTTCCTCGTGACGATCGACGGCGACCAGAACGGCTGCAAGGCCATCCGCGACAAGACCCTGGACGCCGACATCGCCACCCGCGTCGACCAGTTCGGCAAGGAGGCCGTCACGTCGATCACCACGGCGCTGGCCGGCAAGGACGTCGTGCCCAGGACGGTCCGCAGCGCCGGCGTCACCCTCGACCAGGCCAACCGCGCGGCCACCGAGTCCCGGGTCTGGGGTTGTGGTGGCTAGCTCCAGGACCGGTGAGGACCCGGCGCACGCGTCCGCCCCCGTGACCCCGGCAATCGACACCGACACCGACACCGACACCGACGCCGACGCAGGCGTAGGCGCCCGACCGCGACCGGCGCCCCTGGCCCGGCTGCGCGATCCGGTCCGCCGGCCCGCATGGTTCGCGGACCTGTCGATGCTGCCGGCCCTCGCCGTGCTGATCGTCGTGCTGAGCGTGACCACCGACGGGCTGCTGACGTCCTCGAACATCATCAACGTGTTCAGCCAGTCGACCGTGGTCGCGATCGCGGCCATCGGGGCGACCTTCGTCATCCTCACCGGGGGCATCGACCTGTCCACCGGGAGCGTGATCGGGGCGAGCGGTGTCGCGGGCGCCTGGGTCATCACCACCGTCCACAGCGTCCCGGCGGGCATCGCGTTCGCGCTCCTGGTCGGCGCCGGCATCGGGGCACTGGTGGGCCTGCTCGTCGCCAGGCTGCCCGTCGTGCCGTTCGCGGTCACCCTCGCCGCGCTGTACGTCGTCAGCGGCGGCACCACGCTGCTCAGCCACGGCAGGACCATCGCCCCCGTGCCGGCCGGATTCATCGACTTCAGCATCGACGGTCCCGGCGGCGTGCCGTACGCGGTGTGGATGACGCTCGGGCTGTACGTGTGCGCGCAGATCGCCTTGACCCGTACGGCCTGGGGACGCCGCGTCATCCTGCTGGGCGCCAGCGAGGAGGTCGCCCGTGTCAACGGCGTCAGCGTCGGCCGGGTGAAGGTCGGCGTCTACGCGGTGGCGGGCCTGTTCTCGGCGCTGGCGGGCGTCGTCCTGACCTCCGAACTGGCCGGGGCCGGCGCGAGTATGGGCAGCCCCTTGCTGCTCAACGTCGTGGGCGGAGTCGTGCTGGGCGGGACCAGCCTGTTCGGCGGCCGGGGGAGCCTGCTGCGCACCGCGACAGGGGTGCTGTTCCTCGGGTTCCTCTCCAACGGGATGAGTCTGCTGGGACTGGCCTCCTACGACCAGCAGATGGTGACCGGCGCGCTCATCTTCCTGGCCGCCAGTGCCGACGGCCTCGCCCGCTGGGTGCGGCCGCGGACGGCCGCCGCCTGACCGGCGGGACGGTGGGCCGGGTGCTCCCGCGGCCGCCTTCTCCCGACGCCGCCTTCGGCCGGCCGATCCGCATACCGGATGACGCTCTTCCGCCGGACGCGCTGTCGGCACGGAGAACCGCTCCCTATGATCGGGACTACGGCCGCGGCCGTACTCCGGTCCCTCATTGTTCCTTGTCCGCAACCGGCCGGCAGGAAGCCGGCACGGACGTGTGCGATTGGATTCCGGGTGATTGACGATCCACACCAGCAGTTGGTCACTCCGCTCGTCGCCCGTCCCGGTCCCGACAACGTGGGGCTCGTCCTGGCGGACGTCGCCGCGGGCACGGAAGTCGCCGTCGACACCGGCGCCGTGCCCGCACGCGGCGACATCCCGGCCGGCCACAAGATCGCGCTGAAGGCGATCGCGCGCGGCGCCGCGGTGCGCAAGTACGCCGAGACGATCGGCCACGCCACGGCGGACATCGCGCCCGGGGACCATGTGCACCTGCACAACATGGGGGTGGGGCGGGAGCCGGCCGCCTCGTCCGCACGCGGTGCGGCGACGGCCGGGTGGCAGCCGCCCGCGGCGCCCACCCGCGAGCACTTCCTCGGCTTCCGGCGCCCGGACGGGCGGGCCGCCACCCGCAACTACCTCGCCGTGCTGCCGGCCACCGGGTCGTCGGCGACCGTGGCACGGCTCGTCGCCCAGGCGGCGGGCGCGGCGCACGCGGGCCGGGCCGGCCTCGACGGAGTCGTGGCCCTCACCCACGACCTGGGCCGCGACACGCCGGACGGTGGCCCCGGCGCGGACATCCTGCGCCGGACCCTGCACGGCTACGCCGCCCACGCGAACATCGCCGGCGTCCTGCTGGTCGGGCTGGGGGGCGAGGCCGGCCAGGTGGAGAGCGGCCTCGGGGCCGCCCCCGTCGAGGAGTTGACGATCCGGGACCACGGCGGCACCGCCGCCGCGGTGGCCGAGGGACTGCGCCGGATCGCCCGCCTGGCGGACCGGACGGCGCGGCCGCGGCGCGAGCCGATCCCGGTGTCCGAGCTGGTCCTCGGCCTGCAGTGCGGCGGCAGCGACGCCTACTCGGGCCTGACCGCCAATCCGACCCTGGGCGTGGCCGCCGATCTGCTGGTGGCCGCCGGCGGCCGGGTCGTGCTCGGTGAGACACCCGAGATCCACGGCGCCGAGCACCTGCTGAAAGACCGCGCGGCCACGCCGGAGCTGGCCGGGCGCATCGACGAACTGCTGCGCTGGTGGCAGGAGTACACCCGCCGCAACGGCGCCGCACTGGACGACAACCCGTCCGCCGGCAACCGCGCGGGCGGTATCACCACCATCTGGGAGAAGTCGCTCGGCGCGGTGCTGAAGGCCGGCACCAGCCCGCTCAACGCGGTGGTGGACTACGCCGAGCCGGTCACCGCACCCGGCCTGACCTTCATGGACACCCCCGGGTACGACCCGGTGTCGGCGACCGGCATGGTTGCCGGCGGCGCCAACCTGCTGGCGTTCACCACCGGTCGGGGCTCGCTGTTCGGCTCCCGCCCGGTGCCCTGCGTGAAGATCAGCACGACCACCCGGCTGTTCCGGCACATGACGGGCGACGTCGACTTCGACGCGGGACCCGCCCTGTCGCACGCGGAGCAGGTCCGCCACGGCACCCGCTTGTTCGAGCTGCTGGTGGACACCGCGTCGGGACGGTCGAGCAAGTCCGAGGAACTCGGTTTCGGCGCGGAGGAGATCGCGCCCTGGCGGATGGGAGCCGTACTGTGACGGACGTTTTCTCGCCCGGTCGGTACCGGTTGGGGGAAGGGCCGCTGTGGGACGCCCGGACCCGCACGCTGTACTGGGTGGACATCGTGGCCGGGGAGATCCTCAGCCGGACGGAGGGCGACGACGCCCCGCACGTCCTGCGGCTGGGCGTGCAGGTCGGCTGCCTCGGGCTCACCGAGGACCCCGGCGTCCTGGTCGCGGGCCTGCGCGACGGCTGGCACCTCGTCGAGGTGCGCACCGGACGGCGGCGGCTGCTGGCCGACCCGGAGGCGGACCGCCCGTCGTGCCGCTTCAACGACGGAGGCGTGGACCCGACCGGACGCTTCTGGACCGGGTCGCTGGAGGACAGCGAGTCCGGCCCGGACGGACGGCTCTACCGGCTCGACGGCGACGGCACCTACCGCACGGCCGACGAGGGCTTCCACTGCTCCAACGGCATCGACTGGTCGCCCGACGGCCGGCGGATGTACTTCGTCGACTCCCGGCAGCACCGCATTCACGCCTACCGCTTCGACCTCGCCGACGGCTCGATCGGCGAGCGCGAGGTCTTCGCCGACACGACCGGCCTGGACGGCGTCCCCGACGGGCTCCGGGTCGACGCGGCCGGCGACGTGTGGTGCGCGTTCTGGGACGGCGCCCACCTCACCCGTTTCGCCCCGGACGGATCGGTCCGCGAGAGCGTCGCGCTGCCGGTGCTGCGGCCCACCAGCGTCGCCTTCGGCGGCCCCGGCCTGCGCACGATGTACATCACCTCCGCCTCGCACGGCCTCACCGACGACCAGCTCCGGCAGTGGCCGCTGTCCGGCGCCGTGCTGCGCCGCGAGGCCACCACACCCGGGCTGCCCGGACACGTCTTCACCACCGCCCTCACGATCGAAGAAACCGAAGAAGCAGGCGATCAATGAGATTCACCGACAAAGTCGCGGTCGTCACCGGTGCCAACTCCGGCATCGGCCGCGCCACCGCCGTCCGGCTGCTGGCCGAAGGCGCCCGCGTGCTCGCCGTGGACCTGCGCCATGACGAGCCCTGGCCGGAAGCCGGCACCGACCGGTTGCGCACCCTCGGCCTCGACATCGCCGACGAGGACGCCGCCGACGTGCTGACCGCCACCCTGCGCGAGGGCTACGAGCGGGTCGACGTGCTCGCCAACGTGGCGGGCGTCCTGCACATCGCACCGTTCCTCGACGTGCGCCGCGCCGACTGGGACCGCGTCATGGCGGTCAACCTCACCGGCACGTTCTTCCTCGCCCAGGCCGTCGCCCGGATGATGGTCGAGGCGGACGTCCGCGGCCGCATCGTCAACGTCTCGTCGGTGCACGCGGTGGTCTCCGAACCGAGCGCCGCCCCGTACACCGCGACCAAGGGCGGCCTCGAAGCGATGACGCGCACGATGGCCTCCGAACTCGCGCCGCACGGCGTCACCGTCAACTGCGTGCGGCCCGGGCCGGTGCGCACCGGCATGAGCGCGCCGATCTACACGCCCGACGTGGAGCGGGCACTGGCCTCCCGGGTGCCCCTGGGCATCGCACCGCCCGAGTGGATCGCGGCGGCGATCTGCTACCTGGCGTCCGACGAGGCGTGCTTCACCACGGGCGCCTGCCTCGACGTCGACGGCGGCTACGCCATGGACGGCGCGCTGCCCGGATTGGCGTACACGTGAGCGCCGCGCGCCCGCGGGTCGCGGTGGTCACCGGCGCGGCCTCCGGCATCGGCCGGGTCACCGCGCACCGGCTGGCGCAGGCGGGATACGACCTGGCGCTGATGGACGTCGACCGGGACGGCCTGGCCCGGACCCGCGCGGAGATCGAGGACGCGGGCGGCGCGGCGCGGGCGTTCCCCGCCGACCTGCGCAACCCGGACGAGGTCGGCTCGGTCACCCGTGAAGTCGCCGTCACCCGCGGCGCACCCGCCCTGCTGGTCAACGTGGCGGGCATCGGCCTGGCCGCCACGGTGCTGGAGACCAGCGACGAGGACTGGGACCGCGTGCTGTCGGTCAATCTCACCGGGCCGTTCCTGACCGCCCGCGCGATGCTGCCGCTGATGCTCGACAGCGGCGGCGGGGTGATCGTCAACGTCGCCTCGGTCGCCGGCCAGGTGGGCCTGCCGCGGCGGGCCGCGTACTGCGCCTCCAAGGCGGGGCTGGTCGGCCTCACCCGGGCCATCGCGGTCGACCACGCCAAGGACGGCATCCGGTGCGTGGCGATCTGCCCCGGCACCGTGGCGACGGAGTGGGTCGACACGATGGTGGCGAACGCACCCGACCCGGCCGCGGCCCGGCAGGCCATGGCCGCCCGGCAGTTGGACGGGCGGCTCGGCTCGCCCGAGGAGGTCGCGGCCACTATCGCGTTCGTCGCGGGACCCGAGGGCCGCTTCATCAACGGGACCGCGCTGATCATCGACGGCGGCCTCACCGCGGCCTGACGGCTCCGGCCCGGCCCGGCCCGGCTGTCCGCGAGCACATCCCTAGAGGCGTCGGCGTCGGCGGGGGTAGCTTGGCCCGCACACGAAAGGAACTCCAGTGACCCTTTCCACCGGCGACGATGGTCTCCCGTCAGAACAGGGAACCATGGTGACGCGCGACGCGATGTCTCTGCAGACGGCGTGGCTGCGCAGTTTCCTCGCGGTCGCCGACCGAGGGGGATTCGGTACCGCGACGCACACCCTGCACCTCTCGCAGTCGCGGGTGAGCGCGCACATAGCCGCGCTGGAACACGCCCTGGGCGTCTCGCTCTTCGACCGCAAGGCCCGCCCGATCTGCACCACCCCGGCCGGAGAGCTCTTCTACGGGCACGCCCAGGCGGCGCTCCAGGAGTTGCAGCGCGGTGTGGACGCCGCCCGCAGCACGCAGGACCAGTTCGTCGCGCACCTCACCGTCGCCAGTTACCCGTCGGTGAGTTCCACCTATCTGCCGGCGCTGCTGCAGGTCCTGAAGTCCGAGTGCCCCGGGCTCACCGTGGAGCTGTGGGAGGGGACGGCGGCCACCTTGGAGGAGGCCGTCGCGACCGGTGTCGTCGACATCGCGTTCCGGCCCACGCTGCCGAAGATGCGTGAACCCACGCTGTGCCACCGCACGATCTGGCGGGAGGACATCGTCGCGGTGATGCGCGACAGCGATCCGCTCGCCGCGGAACCCCTGATCGGCATCGACGACATCCTGTCCCGGCCGCTGATCGGCAACCCGGCCGGTTCGGAGGAGGAGGGCGGCGGCTTCGACCTGCGGCACATGCTCGGGGAGTACGAGTCGAAGGCGGACGTCGCCTACCTCACCGACCACCCCGCGACTCTCGTCGCCCTGGTCCGCTCCGCGTTCGGCATCGGCGTCATCAACCAACTCGCCGTGCAGACCACGCCGGTCGACGGGCTCGCGGTCCGCCGGATCAAGTCGCCCACCGCGCACCGCGACGTCGCCCTGTTCTGGACCCGGCGGCGTTCCAGCAACGCGGCCGTCTGCGCCTTCCTGCACGCCCAGGAGCACACACCGCTGCCCGCGGGCGTACGGCCGCTGCACGCCGAGGCGTGAGCCGTCGCGGTCGGCGCGCGGAACCGACGTGCGGTCAGCTTCCCCAGATCCGCTCGGCGTAGCGGACGAAGTTGCCGCCCATGACCCGGGCGATGCGCTCCTCGGACCAGCCGCGCCGCTCCAGCAACCCGATGAGCCTGCGGAACTGGTCGACGCCGCGCAGGTCCACCACGAAGGGGAAGGTGTCGGCGCGTTCCCCGGCCGCGCCGACCCCGGCGCGGCGGCGCTCCGCCACGTGCTCGGCCAGCGTGGCCCGGTAGCCGTCGAGGTCGTCGATCGCGGTCACCGGCCCGTCGGTGCCGATGCCGACCGCCTCCTCGCCGCACACGTTCACCGCGTGGACCAGGTGCTCGACCACGTCGTCGGCGGTGGGGTGGCCGGAGGCGGCGAGGAAGGGCATGAAGTAGATCCCGACGAAGCCGCCGCGCTCGGCGACCAGGCGCAGTTCCTCGTCGGTCTTGTTGCGCGGCAGGTCGCACAGCGCCCGGCAGCCGGTGTGGTTGATCGAGACCGGCGCGCCGGCGATCCGGGCCGCCTCCAGGCAGGTGTTCTCGCCGCTGTGGGAGAGATCGACCATCAGCCGGTGCTCGCCCAGCCGTTCGACGACCTCCCGTCCGAAGGGGCTGAGCCCGCGGTTCTGCGGTGCCATGGAGCCGTCGCCGATGTGGTTCGCCTGGTTGTAGGTCAGCTGCACGACCCGGACGCCGAGGCGGGCGAACTCCGCCACCCGGTCCAGGTCACGGCCGATGGCCACCGCGTTCTGGAACCCGTAGACCACGCCGATCCGGCCCTCCTCGCGGGCGCGGAGGATGTCCCGTGCGGTGAGCACCTTGAGCAGGTCCGCCCGGTGGTCGCGGAGGATGCCGTCCCACACCTCGATCTCGGCGAGGGTGTGCGGGTAGGGCTCCATGTCGCCGATGGTGTAGCCGAGCGTGATGTTCACGGCGGTCAGCCCCGAGGCGCGGGCGTCGGCGACGGTGCGTTCGTCGACGCGGATGTCGCTGCTGCTCTGGACCAGGGACCCGGCGGTCTCCGCGGACGCGTTCGGGTTCTGCAGTTCGCCGAGGGCGTTGACGATCAGCGGGGTGCGGGTGCTCACTTCGCCACCGCCGTTCCCGTGGCGGGGGCCGGCTCGACGAAGTCCGCACGGTGGTGCGGGCGGCCGCGCTTGACGACCGTGCGGACGCTGCGCAGGGCGGCGGCCAGGTCGGCCGCCGGGTCGGCGCCGAGGATGACCAGGTCGGCGATCTTGCCCTCCTCGACGGTGCCGCGCTCGTGCTCGGCTCCGAGGCTGCGCGCGCCGATCAGGGTGGCGCTGCGGATGACCTGAAGGGGCGTCATGCCGCACCGCTCGTGGAGGTGGACCAACTCGTCGTGCAGGGGCGGCCAGGCCGAGGCGGGGTCCGGGTCGCTGTCGGTGCCGGTGGAGATCTCCACACCGGCCCGGTGGGCCTGGGCGGTGATCGCGGCGGTGACGGCGTCGTTGGCGAGGGCGCGCTCGCGTGGTTCCGCGGCGTCGCCGGCCTCGGCCGCGATCCTGCCCCACATCGACGCGGTGGCGTCCAGGATCGTGCCCCGGGCGCGCATCATCCCGAACAGGGCCTCGATCGCCGGGTCGTCGCCCCGCTCGAACCGGGCCGCGTCCACCGGCGGCTTGGTCCGGTAGCGGATCAGCGGTCCCTCTGCGGCCTCGTGGACCAGCAGGCTCGCGTGCGAGATGCTGTCGACTCCGGCGGCGACCACCTCGCCCGGCTTCGCCGGGAACACGGCGGCGTGCGCCCAGACCAGGAGCCCCTGCCGGTGCGCCTGCGCCGTGATGGCGGCGACCCGGTCCGCCGGCAGGTCCGCGTAGATCTTGATCGCGGTGGCGGAGGTGCCGCGCGCCATGGCGACGGCGAGCGGAAGGTCGGTGTCCTCGTCCACCGCCTGCATCCACGGGTTCCGGCCCGGTATCGCGCCCTGGGAGACCTGCCAGGTCCGCCGGTCGTCGAAGAAGGTCGGGCCGGCCATCAGCGCGGCGTAGTACAGGTCCGGGGCGGGGATCTCGCCGACCCGGGAGGCGCGGGCCAGGTCGCCGACCTGGCGCAGGTCGTCGGCCATGTCGCGGGCCGTGGTCACGCCGCCGAACAGGTCGCGGCGCAACACGGCCTCGGCGACCGGGCGGTTGGGCGGTGTCGCCAGGTGCTGGTGCGAGTCGATCAGGCCGGGCAGGACGAACGCGCCCGTCACGTCCACGACTTCGGCGTCGCGGAAGTCGGCGGGGTCGACCTCGGCGTCGGCGGCGACCCGTACGATCCGCTCGCCGTCGACCACGATCGTGGTCCCGGGGCGGCCGGCCTCGCCGGTGCCGTCGACGAGGGTCGCGCCACGGTAGAGCACCACGGTGCCGGCCGGCGCCGGGGCGAAAGGCGTCGGGGCGGCGACGGGCTCGTCACTCATGGGTCGGTTCTCCCTCCAGGCCCGGACTGTTACATTGCTTGCAACAGGTGATCCGTTGGTCGGAACAGCGGCCACCCTACCCGCCCCTCGGACGGGGTGGCGGACCCGCCCGCGAGCCGCCGGGGAGGCCGAGGCGCCCCGCGCGTCCGGCGACCTCCGCCGGCGCGGAGCGCGCGGGCGTCCGCGGACCCGTCCGGGCCGCCCGGTGCCGGCAACGCGGCGCCCGGCGCCGACAACGAGAGGACCGCTCCGTGCCCGCGTCCGGCAACTCCGCCGTGGACAAGGCCCTGGACCTGGTGGAAGCGGTCGCCCGGTCCGGCCGCCCGCTGCGGCTCAGCGAGATCGCCGACCCCCTCGGCCTGCAACGTCCCACCGCCCACCGGGTGCTGGCCGACCTGGTCCGCCGCGGCTGGGTGATGCGCATCGGCGACCGCTACCTGCCGGGCACCGTCGTGCTCCAGCTCTCGCGGGCGACCGCCGCGCACTCCCTGGTCGGCATCGCCCGGCCGGTACTGGAGCGGCTGTCCGCGGCCACCGCGACGATGGTCAACCTCCAGGTCCCCGAGGAGGACCGGTCCCGTGTGGTCGACGTGGTCCGCCCGGCACGGCTGGAGATGATCAGCGACCTGCGCGACGAACTCCTGCCGGTGCACCGGTTCGCCGGTCCGCTGGCCCTGGTCGCCGCCATGGACGAGCGGACCCGCGCCCCCTACCTGGCGGCGGCCGCCGCCGCGGGCCATCCCCTGGAGGGCCCCGACGGTCTGCTCGCCGACCTGGACCATACGGCCCGCACCGGCTGGGGCGTGCAGATCGGCCGCACCCAGCGGATGGTGGCGTCCGTCAGCCGCGCCGTCCTCACCCCGGACGGCCGGCCGCTGTGCGCGCTGACCCTGGTCGGGCCGACTCCGGAGTTCGAGGAGCCGAACCTCTCCCGGCTGCGGGACGAACTGCGTGCGGCGGTCGAGGAGTTGGCCGCCGCTCTGGGCGTACCGGGGGGCGCGGCATGACCGCGGGGGAGCGGGAGTCCGGGCCCGCCGTCCTCGGCCACGACGCCACCGTGGCCGCGCTCGACCCGCTGCGGCTGCTGGACGCCGTCGGCGCCGCCCTGGCCGCGATCGCCGCGGGGGCCGTCTCCGCGCCGCCCCGTATAGCCGCCTTCGGGCCGCACGGCCTGCTCGGTGCGATGCCCGCCCACGTCCCCGGCCTCGGGCTGGCTGCCAAGCTGGTCACCGTCTTCGACGACCCGGCCCACCCCGGGCGCACCGCGCACCAAGGCGTCGTCGCCCTGTTCGACGAGACGGACGGGCGCCTGCTCACCCTGGTCGACGCCGAACCGCTGACCGCCCTGCGTACCGCGGCCACCGCGACCGCCGCCCTGCTGGCCCTGGCCCGGCCGGGCACCGAGCAGGTCACGGTGATCGGCACGGGCGCCCAGGCGGACGCCCAACTCACCCTGCTGACCGCCGTCCTCGGCGCGCCCGAGGGCGACCTCCCGACCCGTCGCCTCCCCTGGCCGGACGGCGCCGCGCCGACCGTCACCGTGGCCGGGCGCGATCCGGACCGCACCCGCGCGCTGGCCGCCCGGCACGGCGTCGTGGCCGCGCCCTGCGTCGAGTCGGCGGTCCGCGGCGCCGACGCCGTCCTGTGCTGCACCGCGGCCCGCGAGCCCGTCGTGGACCGCGCGTGGCTGCGGCCCGGTGCCCACGTCAGTTCCGTCGGCGGCTCGGGCGGTCCTGAGGTCGACTCGGCCACCGTCCGGGACGCGCTCCTGTTCGCCGAGTGGGACGGCGCGGCCGCCGCCCCGCCCCCGGCCGGCGCCCACGAACTCCAGGGCGTCGACCCGTCCCGGCTCACCCTCCTCGGCGCCGTGCTCAGCGGCTCGCGCCCGGGCCGCCGCGACGCCACCGAGCTGACCTTGTTCAAGTCCACCGGGCACGCCGCCCTCGACGTGGCAGCCGCCCGCGTGGCGCACGACGCCCACCTGGCGCGTCGCGGGAGTGCGGGAGCCGCTGCGCGCGGAGGGCCGCCGGGCGCCTCACCGTCGATGACGTCGGCTTCGTAGGCGTCGGCTTCGAGGGCGACACCGTCGCTGCCACGTTCGGCACCTCGCCGGCCGTAACTCCCGGGCGCCGCCCGGCCCGGTCCACGCAACCCGGTCCACGCAGCCCGGTCCGCCCGGCCCGGTCCGCCCGGTCCGCGAACGGGTTCGCGCGTCGCCGCGGCAAGGCCAAGATCGGCGCCCCTCCGGAGCCCCTTCGTCGCGACCGCGCCCTCCTCGCCGAGCAATTACTTGGCTAGCCACATAAACGGTGGTACTTTTTATGTGGCTGGCCACGTAAAGGTGGCCGGTGACGTCATCCTTGGGGAGGCAGCAGTCATGAAGGCCATCGTTTTCGACACGTTCGGCGGCACCGAGGTCCTGCACGAGGCGGAGATCGAGGTCCCGCAGCCGGGCCCCGGCCAGGTACGCGTCCGCGTCAGGGCCGTCGGTGTCAACCCGGTGGACGGCAAGATCCGCTCCGGCGGCATGGAGGCGATCTTCCCGACCACGCTCCCCGCCGTGCCCGGCGGGGAGATCGCCGGTGTGGTCGACGCCGTCGGTGAGGGGGTCGACCACCTGAAGGAAGGCGACGAGGTGCTGGGCTGGTCCGACACCGGCTCCTACGCCCAGTACGCCGTGGCATCCGCGTCCGTTCTCGCCCACAAGCCGGCCGGGCTGGACTGGGCACACGCCGCCGCGCTGCCCGTGGCGAGCGACGGTGCCGAACGAGTGCTGGACCTGCTCGGCCTCGCCTCGGGCGAGACGCTGCTGATCCACGGCGCGTCCGGTGCGCTCGGCACCATCGCCGTCCAACTGGCCGTCGCCCGCGGCGCCCGCGTCATCGGCACCGCCGGCCCGGCCAACCAGGAGTACGTCGCCTCGCTCGGCGCCACCGCGCTGGTCTACGGGGAGAACCTGGTCGAACGGGTCCGGGCCCTCGCCCCCGAGGGGGTGGACGCTGTCTTCGACGCCGCGGGGAAGGGCGCCCTGGAGGACTCCATCACGCTGCGCGGCGGCACCGACCGGATCGTCACCACCGCCGACTTCCGCGCCCGCGAACTCGGTGTCGTCTTCGCCGAGGGCCCGCAGCGCCGCTCCGCCGCCCGGCTGGCCGAACTGGCTCTGCAGGCCGGCGACGGCACCCTGGTGACCACGGTCGGGGCCACCTACCCGCTCGCGGAAGCCGCCAAGGCGCAGCAGGCCAGCGATGCCGGCCACAACCGCGGCAAGATCGTCCTCACCGTCAACTGAACAGCAGGTGCGGGCTCCTGAGGCGGCGTACCGGCGTATCGGATTGCAGGCTTACCGGCGTACCGGCTTGCTGAGAACACGGCCGTGCGGATGCCACCGCACGCGAGCCGGCTCGTACGATCCCCGTAGCCGCACACGCCGCCTGCCTCCGCACCTTGTCCACTCACCATGCCCATGGAGTAGCGATGCCCGACAGCACTTCACCCGAGCCGCCGGCCACGGCGCGTGACGGGCGATTGAGCTACGCCATCTTCCAGCTCGCTCGCGCCCACCGCGCCCGCGCCGCCGCCATGCTGCGCGCCATGAACCTGCACCCTGGGCAGGAACTGCTGCTGATGCAGCTCTTCGACAAGGACGGCCAGACCCAGGCCGAACTGCTGGGCTGTGTCGGCCTGGACCATTCCACCGTCTCCAAGTCACTGCGCCGCATGCAGGAATCCGGACTGCTCACGCGGGAACCGGCCGCCCACGACCGGCGGGTCATGGTGGTCAGCCTCACGGATGCCGGCCGGGCCCTTCAGGAGCCCATCGCCGACATGTGGCGCACCCTGGAGCAGCTCTCCGTGCGCGACCTGACTGCTGATCAGATCGCAGCGTTCACCGCGTGTGCGTACACGATCGAGAAGTCGATCGGGGATCACGGGCGCCCCGTGCCTGGCGCCGAACTCGGCTGAGCGGCCCGGTTCCCCAGGGCTGCCCGGAATCGTCCAACGGGCAGCCCAGTCAGCCCAGTCAGCCCAGTCAGCCCAGGCCGTTCAGCCAGTCCGGGTAGTCCGGGCAGCCCAAGAAGAAAGCATCGCTCCGCGCGGATCTGTGAGCGCCGTGCCCGAGCGGCCGTCTCACCGGTGCGTCGCACGCGCCTGGCAACAGCCAGGAAACGCACGTACATACACGCCCGCCACACACGCCCGAGCAGGTGGGAGCCCCGCGCCTTCGCGCGCCACTCGGGTTCCCCGCCGGCCTCGGCCGTGCCGCAGGCGACCCTTCTTCCCTCCTCCGTGACCACAGGGAGATTCCATGATGGACGCATTCGCTCCGATCGACGTCGCCGGCCGCCCGCTGGCCAACCGCATCGTGATGGCTCCGATGACCCGTAGCCGGGCCTACGGGCCGGGGGCCACCGCGACCGATCTGATGGCGACCTACTACAGCCAGCGCGCGAGTGCCGGCCTCATCGTCACCGAGGGGATACAGCCCTCGCCGGTCGGCCAGGGGTACCCCGACACGCCGGGCCTGCATGCGCCGGAGCAGGTGGCCGCCTGGCGCAGGGTCACCGATGCCGTCCACCGCGAAGGCGGAGTGATCTTCGCGCAGTTGATGCACACCGGCCGCCTCAGCCATCCCAGCCTGCTTCCTGCCGGTCTGAGCCCGGTCGCGCCTTCACCCGTCGCCGCCAGGGGCCAGGTGTTCACCCACCAGGGTCCGATGGACTTCGTCACCCCGCGGGAACTGGACACCGACGCCATCACCCGCACCATCGCCGACTTCGCCGACACGGCACGCAACGCGATCGCCGCCGGCTTCGACGGCGTGGAACTCCACGGCGCGAACGGCTACCTGATCCACCAGTTCCTCGCACCCAACACCAACCAGCGCACCGACGACTGGGGCGGCGACGTCACCGGTCGTGTCCGCTTCGGCCTGGAAGTGGCCGCCGCCGTCGCGGAGGCGATCGGCGGCCACCGCACCGGCTTCCGCATCTCGCCCGGCAACCCCTACAACGACATCGCCGAGAAGGACGCGGCGGACGTGGAGAACACCTACACCACCCTGGTCGCCAAGCTCGGCGAGCTGAACCTCGCCTACCTGCACATGCTCGAAGGAGTCGACCGAACGCTGACCGCACGCCTGCGCAAGACCTGGCCCTCGACGTTCATCCTCAACCCGTTCACCCTCCCCGAGCGCACCGGCCCGGACGCCCTCACCCTGATCCAGGACGGCACCGCGGACATGATCGCCTTCGGGGCGCTGTTCCTCGCGAACCCCGACCTGCCCGCCCGGCTGGCCGCCCAGGGCCCGTACAACACACCCGATCCCGCCACCTTCTACGGCGGCGACCACCACGGCTACACCGACTACCCGCACCTGTAGGGCAGGTCGCAACGCGGGACGGGCCGAGCCCGGACGTGGCTTCCTGCCGGGTCGGCGGATGACCTTGTTCGGGCGGCCTGTCCCGCCTGCGTGACCTGCACCTCGCCGACCGGAACGGCCCGCACTCGCGTGGCCGGTGGATGGGCGTCACCGAGTACGCCGCCGCGGCTCCGGTTCGCGCCCGCCCGGCCGTGGGACCGTGCGGCACACGAATCACGCACGCGGACGTATCCGGCCGCACCATCCGCGAGATCCGGGCCGTACCTCCGGGGCCGTGCCTCCCGGTAGATGCCGGAGCACTACTCGCGTGCCGTAGAGCCGTTGGACAGGCCGTGGGGGAGAGGTGCGTCGATCGGATGATCGGGGTTCCGGTCGGCCGTCGATGTGCGGCAGTAGCCGAGGAGCGTCGTCGGAATCCATCGGCCGGACGGTTCACCGCCGTTGATCGTCGACGCGAGTTGCCGACACTGTCCACCTGCGGGTTCGTGGTCAGGGGCGCGAGAGTCGGCAGACGGTCGTTCGCCGACGCTCCGCCCCAGCTGGAGACATCGGGGTCGGAATTCAGGTCGGCGCAGTGCCCGGCAGTGTGCTCGGCTGAGTCGTGCGCAGTCCGTCGAGAATGATCTGGAGGTTGCGCTCCCACTGCCGACCGCCCGCTCGCATGTCCAGGGTGCGCTCACCAGTCGCGGCGGCGGCGAGCAGGAAGGGGACATCCTGCCAGGCGACGTCCGTCCGCATGGCGCCGACCGCTTGGGCGCGCTCCACGAGACGCCGAATCCGTCCTCGCAGGTCCTCCAGGCGCTGGGTGAGAGTGACCCCGCAGGCCCCGCCGAGTGCCTCGCTGACGCCGCAGCTCTCTGCCCGCAGGCGCACGTAAGTCCCGGCGAACGTGCGGAGTCCGTTCCAGGCGTCCGGGTCCTCCAGGGCTTGATCGGCCACGTCCGAGATCTCGTCGAGGATCTCCACGAGCACCATCTCCAGGAGCGCGTCAAGGGAGGGGATGCGGCGATAGAAGGTGCCGACACCTACGCCTGCCCGGCGCGCGATCTCGTGGGCGGACACCTCAACGCCTGTTTCGGCAACCGCGACTCGCGCGGCCTCCACCAGGCGCTCGACGTTGCGCCGCGCGTCGGCGCGGGGGCGACGGCCCGACTCGTCGACGAGCAGGCGGTCCACTGTGCTGCGCGGTTGGTCCATGCGCTGATCCTAGCGATAACTGGACCGATCCTGTCCGCTTGGCTAGAGTCTTCAACCGGACAAGATCGGTCCGTTTGGTTGGGGGGCTGCCATGGAAGCGAAGAGAATCCGCGTGGGCATCATCGGGGCGAGCCCCGACCGAGGCTGGGCCGCCCGGGCGCACGTCCCGGCCTTGCTGGCCTTGCCGGAGTACCGCATCACCGCGGTCGGCACCAGCCGCCCCGAGAGCGCGCGGGCCGCGGCGCGGGAGTTCGGGGCCGCGCACGCTTTCACCGACGCCGGGCAACTCGCCGAGCACCCTGAGGTGGACCTGGTCGTCATCACCGTGAAGGTTCCTGCGCACGCCGAACTGGTCGAGGCGGCGCTGGCGGCCGGCAAGCACGTGTACTGCGAGTGGCCGCTGGCCCGAACCACCCAGGAGGCCGCGGCCCTCGCGAAGTCAGCCCACGGCGCGGGCGTGCACCACGTGCTCGGGCTCCAGGCGCGGTATGCCCCGGCGATCGCCTACGCCCGCGAGCTGGTCGCCGATGGTCGTGTAGGACGCGTGACCTCGGCGACCGTTCACGCCGCCCGCGGGAAGGGACCTGGGGAGCGGATTCCCGCCTGGGCGGCTTACACCCTCGATCGCAACAACGGTGCCGGGACGCTTGAGGTCGCCGGCGGGCACACGCTCGACGCGGTGCAGTACCTGCTCGGTGGCATCAGCGACCTGTCGGCGATGGTGTCCGGCCAGCACCCGGTCCGTACCATCGCCGGTACCGGTGACACCGTGGAGGCAACGACCCCCGACCACCTCCTTCTCAACGCGACCCTCACCAGCGGTGCCGTCGTGTCGGCCCACGTCCACGACGCCAAGGTCACCGGCGCCGGGACCCGACTGGAAATCTCCGGCACCAAGGGAGACCTGGCCATCGTCTCCACCGGGGCTGCCGGCCCAGCAGGCATCCAGATCGGTGAACTGCGCCTGCAAGGGCCAGGTGATGCGGACGGCACCTTTCAAGAGCTGCCCGTTCCCAGCCGGTACCGCTGGGTCTCCGGGCTCGATCCCGCCGCCGAGAGCTTCAACGTGGCCCAGATGTACGCCCGGCTGGCTCTCGACCTCCGCACCGGCTCACGCAGCGTCCCGGACTTCGATGCCGGCCTGCGGCTGCACCGCCTGCTTGACGCGATCAGGCTCTCCGCGGATACGGGCACCCGGCAACGCTTGGGCTGACAGGCCGGACTGATCGGGGAGTGGCTGCCGTCGCGAGGCCGAGCCGTTCGTCCATGTCGAGGCGGAAGGTTCCGTACGGGTTGATGTGCGACCGGAAGAGCGCGGTCGGGCCGCGCCGGTCCGCGCCGGTCCTCGTTCGGGAGCTTCCTCGCCCAGACCCGGTTCGGCGAGCACCCGTTGGTCGGACCTCCGCCGAGGCATTCCGGTTGAACGAGGGCCCGCTCAGGGCCCGTTCGGCGTTCTGATCAGCACCTGCAGCGACTTCACCAGGCGCGCCGCGTCCTTCTCGCCGAGTGGGGCGAGGAACTCGCGTTCCGCCGCCTCGCGGGCGTCCTCCGCATCGGCCCGCGCCCGTCTGCCCCGCTCGGTCAACTCAACGACGTTGCGGCGGCGGTCCTCCGCACTGCGGCGCCGCTCCACCAGCCCTTTGCCCTCCAGCGCGTCTACGAGCGCGACCATCGTCGTACGGTCCACGCCCAGCCGCCGCGCGGCCTCCAGTTGGGACAGCGGGCGGCCCGCCGCCAGCACCGCGAGCACCGCCAACTCCCGTGCGTCCAGCCCGAACGGGGCCAGTGCGGGCCCGGCGTGCTCGGTCAGCCGCAGTTGCGCGTGTTTGAGCAGGTAGCCCAGCCGCGTGCCGAGCAACTCCTCGACCGCGGCCCCGTCGTCGTCATTCTCTGCCATCCCCAAACCTTAACCATCATCTGATCATCAGCAGTCCTGACGATCAACTAGGCTGATGGTCATGCCTGTTGACGTACCTCACCGCGCACTCCGCTTCGGCGTCAAGACGACGCCCATGCACCTGGCCTACGACGACATCCTCCGCGTCTGGGAAGAAGCCGACGAACTGCCCGAACTCGACGACGCCTGGCTGTGGGACCACCTGATGCCGCTGGCCGGGCCGCCCGGCGGCGCCGTCCTGGAGGGCTGGACGCTGCTGGCCGCACTGGCCGCTCGCACCACCCGGCTCCGTCTCGGCCTGCTCGTCACCAGCAACGTGCTGCGCGCCCCCGCCCACCTCGGAAAGATCGCCACCACCGTGGACGTGATCTCCGAAGGGCGCCTGATCATGGGCCTGGGCGTCGGCGGAACCCGGCAGCCCGACGGCCCCAACCCGGCCGTCGCCGAGTACGCCGCCTACGGCCTCCCGCTCCCGAGCCCCGGCGAGGGTCTGGCCCGCCTCACCGAGACGATCACCATTCTGCGCAGCATGTGGACCGAGGAGGTCTTCGATCACGACGGCGCCTTCACCACCCTGCGCGGCACCCGCAACGGACCCCGCCCGGTCCAGCCCGGCGGCCCACCGCTGCTGCTCGGCGGCTGGGGCGACCGCACCCTGCGGATCATCGCCGAGCACGCCGACATCTGGAACATCCCCGGCCCGCCCCACAACAGCACCGACCGGATCGCCGAGCGCGCCCGCGTCCTGGACGCGCACTGCGCGGCGATCGGCCGCGACCCCGCCGAGATCACCCGCTCCGCGCAGATCATCGTCGACTACGCCGACCCCGCAACCACCCGCGCCCACGTCTACGCACTCGCCGCTGCCGGCATCCGACACGTCGTCCTCGCGCTGCCCCGCCCCTACCCGGACAAGCCCGCCCGCTGGCTCGTCGACGAGATCATCACCCCTGTCCGTGAGAAGGGCGCCTGACCGGCCTTTGTTCAACCGACACCGGCAACCTGCGTGGCCGGCTGCCGAGAAGCCGCGGCAACTCCACACGTCCGCATCGTCTTCGCCGTCCCGCAGGTCCGGCGCCGACTGGCGCCGACTGGCGCCGGCGTAGTCGTCGCCTGGCGGCGAGGACGGTCCAGTAGAGGCCGGGGCAGGTGCGGGCGGCGTCGATGTGGAGGGTGAGGTAGTCGGGCGGGATGTCGCGCAGCGCGGCAGCGCTCGCGAGTGTGCTGGTGGTGGTGAACGGGGCGAGCAAGGACTGGGTGGCTGCTGCGGCGAGCGCGATGAGCAGGGTGAGGGCGGCCAGGGCAGCCGTGGCGGGCTTCCCCGTGGCGCTCACCTTCGGGGCCGGGGAGCCGCTCGGCGCGATGAGCGCCCGGCGCCGCCTCGCCGGGCGCATCACGTGCGCGTTCGGCCTGGTCAAAGCGCTCGCGTCCGCATCAGTGGTCGGGGTCGAGCCGGGGATCGAGGTTGAGGCGGTCAGCGGCAGCGCCCATCCCGGGCACCCCCCATTCCGGCGCCCCCACTCCGGCAGCGCCCATCCCGGCACCGCCGACACCCGCATCCTCGGACCCGACCCGCGCGGGCTCCTCGTCGAACCGGGCGGGAATGCGGGGGCTGTCCGCGGGTGCCGTCCTCGTCCGCGCCCGCTGGGTCGCCGCCACGCAGACCAGCACCGCCACCGCCGTCGGCAGGGTCGCTGCCCCCAGGTGCTCGCCGAGCAGCAGCGCCGACCAGACGAGGGTCAACACGGGCTGCGCGAGCTGGAGTTGGCTGGCCCGGGCCACCCCGATCGCAGCCAGCCCCCGGTACCAGACCAGCAGACCGAGAAACTGCGCCACCACCGCGAGCCACACCAGCCCGCCCACCGACTCGCCGGTCAGCCGCACCGGTTCACAGGCAAGAGCGACCGCCGCGCCCGGAACCGTCAGGGGCAGTACGCCGACCAGCGACCAGCCGGCCACCTGCCAGCCGGGCATCACCGCGGCCAGCCGACCGCCCTCCACGTAGCCCGCCGCGCACACCAGCAGCGCGGCGAAGAGGTAGCCGTCCCCCGCGGTGAGCGCCCCGCCGCCCGTCCCCAGGGCGAAGCCCACCACGACGGCTCCGCCGGCGACGGCCGCGACCCAGAACGTGAGGGACGGCCGTACGCCGGTGCGCAGGGCGCCGATGACCGCGGTGCACAGCGGGAGCGCGCCCACCACGACGGCCGCGTGCGAGGTGTCGGTGGTACCGAGGGCGAGCGTGGTCAGCAACGGGAAGCCGAGGACCACCCCGAGGGCGACCACGGCCAGTCCCGGCCAGTGCTCCCGGTCCGGCAGCGGGACACGGCCCAGGAAGAGGAACACTCCGGCCACCGCGGCCGCCAGCACCGCACGCAGGCTCACCGTGCTCCAGGGCCCGAGGCCGCTCAACGCCCAGTGCGTGGCGGGAAAGGTGAGCGAGAAGACGGCGACCCCGAGGCAGGCGAGCAGGGTGCCGCGCGGGGTCGAATCGCCTGGCACGGCACCGGCAACCGGTACCGCGGCCGCTATGGTAGCGCTATTGTCATCTCTCATGAACGACGATAGCAGTGCGACCGCCGTCGCCGAATCACTTCGGGCGGAGCTGAACCGCTTCTCCCCGGGCGAGAAACTGCCGTCGAGCCGGACACTGGTGCAGCGGTTCCGGGTCAGCCCGGTCACCGTCTCCCGCGCGCTGTCGACCCTCGCGGCCGAGGGCCTGGTCATCCTCCGCCCCGGCGCCGGCACCTACCGCGCGCCGAACCACGCGGCGCGCATCGACAGCATCGACACATCCTGGCAGCAGGTGGCGTTGACCACGCAGGACCCGGACGGCCCGCCGCGCGTGGTCGACGCCTCCGGGGTGCTGGCCAACTTCGCCACGCACGCACAGGACGTGATCCCCTTCAACGAGGGCTACCTGCACCCGACTCTCGCGCCCGAGCGGGAGCTCGGCACCGCGTTGGCCAGGGCCGCCCGCCGGGCCGGTGCCTGGGAACGGCCGCCCGTGGACGGGCTGACCGCGCTGCGCACCTGGTTCGGCCGAGGCGCCGGCGTCGGACCCGCCCAGGTGCTGGTCACCGCGGGCGGGCAGGCGGCCCTCACCGCCTCGCTGCGAGCCCTGGCACCCCCGGGAGCACCGGTCCTCGTCGAATCGCCCACCTACCCGGGGGTGCTGGCCGTCGCCCGTGCCGCCGGTCTGCGGCTCGTACCGGTACCGATCGACGCGGACGGGGTACGCCCCGACCTGCTCGCCGACGCCTTCTCCGCCAGCGGCGCCCGGGTGTTCCTGTGCCAGCCGCTCTTCCAGAACCCGACCGGCGCCGTCCTCGCCGACGCGCGCCGCCGCGTGGTCCTCGACATCGCGCACGCCGCGGGCGCGTTCGTCATCGAGGACGACTTCGCCCGCCACCTCGGGCACGGCGACCCGCTGCCACCCCCGCTGATCTCCGAGGACCGGCACGGCACCGTCGTGCACATCACGTCCCTCACCAAGCCGACATCGCCCAACCTGCGGGTCGGAGCCATGATCGCCCGCGGCCCCGCGCTGGAGCGGCTGCGCGCCGTCCACTTCGTCGACAACTTCTTCGTGCCGCGCCCCCTCCAGGAGGCCGCTCTCGAACTCGTCGGCGCCCCGGCCTGGCCGCGCCATCTGCGCGCGGTCGCCTCCGGTCTGCGCGAGCGGCGCGTCGCCATGGTCGCCGCCCTGGAGCGCGAACTCCCCGGCCTGGTCCCGAAACCCGTACCCTTCGGCGGCTACCACCTGTGGCTGCGGCTGCCCGACGGCACCGACGAGACCGCGCTGACGCACGCCGCCCTCCGCGCGGGCGTGGCCATTTCCCCCGGCCGCCCCTACTTCCCGGCGGAGGCCCCGGCGCCCCACCTGCGGATCGCCTTCGCGGCCACCGCGGGCCCCGAGGAGATCGTGGAAGGAGTCGAGCGGCTGTCCCGCGCGCTCGCCGAGACGGCTCCGGGACTGTGAAGGCGGGCTGCCGCCCGAGGGACCCGGGGCGAGCGGCTGCCGTGTCGGCTCTTCCCGGGTAACGTCGTTATGCCGCACGGCCGTTGGACGAGTGGGGCGAGTGGGGCGAGTGGGGCGAGTGGGGCGAGGGGGACGAGGGGATGGTCGGGATGGGCCCGGAGATCGCGCGCAGGGGGCCGCGGTGCGCGTGACCGGTACCGGCGACGCACACGCCGAGGACGGCGGGAACGCGGTGAGCGGCTACCGCGGCCCCGCCCCCGGCAGTTCCTCCGGTACGGCGCCGGCCTCCCCGGTGCAGGAGGTATCCGGTACCGGGGACGCGACCGCGACCGGTCCCGGCGCGACCGCGATCAGCGGGAACATGACCGTGGTCCACCAGCACCGCGGCCCGCGGGAACCGGCTCCCTGGCCGCATCAGATCGGCACGATCCCGCCCAGGGCGCGGCCGTTCCAGCGCCGCACCGAAGCGGACCTGCTGCGGATGACGGCCGGCGGCGGCGCCACGGGTGTGCCCGGCCAGGTCCTGACCGGCATGGGCGGGGTGGGCAAGACCCAGATCGCCGCCGACCACGCCCGCCGCGCCTGGCAGGACGGCAGCGTGGACGTCCTGGTCTGGGTCACCGCGAGCGACCGCTCCCCGGTGGTGAGCAGCTATGCGCAGGCCGGCGTCGAACTGTGCCGAGCCGACCCCGAGGCCCCCGACGAGGCAGCGGCGGCCTTCCTGGCCTGGATGACGCCCAAGGCCGCGGCCAGGCCGTGCCGGTGGCTGGTCGTCCTGGACGACGTCGCCGATCCCGACGACCTGCGCGGGCTGTGGCCGCCCGACAGCCCGTACGGCCACACCCTGGTCACCACCCGCCGCCGCGACGCCGCCCTGACCGGAGCGGGCCGACACCTGGTGCCGGTCGGCCTGTTCACCCCGGACGAGGCCGTCACCTACCTCGCCGCGTCCCTCCATGCCCACCACCGCACCGAGCCCGCGGACCGCCTCGCCGCCCTGGCCCGCGATCTCGGGCACCTGCCCCTGGCCCTGTCCCAGGCAGCCGCCTACCTCGTCGACTCCGGAGACGATGTCGCCGCCTACCGCGAGCAGTTGGCCGATCGCGCCACCACACTCGCCGACGCCGCCCCTGATCGGCTCCCCGACGACCAGCCGGTGGCCCTGGCCGCCGCTTGGTCCCTGTCCGTCGACCGCGCGGACACCCTCCGCCCGGTCGGCCTGGCCCGCCCCATGCTCCGACTCGCCGCCCTGCTCGATCCCAACGGCATCCCCGAAACCGTCCTGACCAGCGAACCCGCGCGCACCCACCTCGCCGCGCACCGCACTCCCACCGGGCAGGACCCAGCCGGGGAACCGGACCCGGTGACACCGAGGGAGGCGACGCTCGCGCTCCGCGCCCTGCATCGCCTCAGCCTCATCGACCACACCCCCGGCACTCCCCACCAGGCCGTCCGCGTGCACCAGCTCGTCCAGCGCGCCGTCCGCGACACGCTCACCCTCGGCCGGCACGACCACCTCGCCCGTGCCGCGGCCGACGCCCTCCTCGCCGCCTGGCCGGACAACGAGTACGGCACCGCCTTGGCCCAGGCGCTCCGCGCCAACACCGCCGTCCTGGCCGGACACTCGGAGCAGGCCCTGTACCAGCCGGAAGCGCACAAGGTGCTGTACGAGGCCGGTGGCAGCCTCGGCGGGGTCGGTCAGGCGACAGCCGCCAGGGACTACTTCGGCCGGCTGGCGCAGACCGTCGCCCGCTACCTGGGGCCCGACAGCTACTTCACCCTCGGCGCCCGGAACAACTCCGCCGAGTGGCAGGGCTGGGCGGGGGACGTGGAGGGTGCTGCCGCGGCCTTTGCCGAGCTGCTGGACGACATGGTGCGGATACTGGGCCCCGACCACCCGGACACCCTCATCGTCCGGAGCAACCTCGCCCACTTCCGCGGGGAGGCGGGGGACGTGGAGGGCGCCGCGGCCGCATTCGCCGAGCTGCTGGACGATTCGCTGCGGGTGCTGGGCCCCGACCACCCGAGCACCCTCATCTTTCGGCACAATCTCGCCTCACGTCGAAAAGAGGCGGGGGACGTGGAGGGCGCCACCGCCGCCTTCGCCGAGCTGCTGGACGACATGGTGCGGGTACTGGGCCACGACCACCACGCCGACACCCTCGCCGTTCGGCACAATCTCGCCTACTTGCAACTGGAGGCGGGGGACATGGCGGCCGCTGCGGCCGCTTTCGCCGAGCTGCTGGACGATTCGCTGCGGGTACTGGGCCCGGACCACCCCAACACCCTCACGATCCGGCACAATCTCGCCAAGTCGCGGGGGGAGGCGGGGGACACGGAGGGCGCTGTGGCTGCTTTCGCCGAGCTGCTGGAGGATTCGGTGCGCGTGCTGGGCCCCGACCACCCGGACACCTTCATCGCGCGGAACGACCTCGCCTACTTCCGCGGGGAGGCGGGGGATGTGGAGGGTGCCGCGGCCGCTTTCGCCGAGCTGTTGGACGACATAGCGCGGGTGCTCGGCCCCGACCACGCCAGCACCCGTACGGCCCGGAACAACCTCGCCAGATGGCAGGGCATGCTCCGGACAGACGAGGACACTCCCGATGCCGGGTGACGATCGTCCGGCGACGCGCAGGGGGCGCGTCCGGGGAAGCCGGGAACAGCGGGCCGGCCATCACGCCCGGCCAGGGCCCTCCGCCCGGTGCCCCCGGGATGACGGGCGCGGGGCGGTGTCCGGCGGGGGGCCGGGCGGTGCGGCGGTGGCGTGGTCGGGGTGGGCGGAGGTCTCGGGGTGCGCGGTGTCCGGGTGCGCGGTGGTCTCGGGGTGGGCGAGGGCGGCCAGGAGGCGGAGCTTCTCGTCGCTGTCGCTGTCCTTGTCGGGGTAGTAGACGACGAGGATGACGTCCTCGATGGGGAGCTTGTCGCGGTGGAGCCGTAGTTCACCGACGACGGGGTGGTGGACGGTGGCGGTGCCGCCGTCGAGGTTGCGGACGTCGTGCCGGGCCCACAGGGTGCGGAACCGCTGGCTGGCCAGGGCGAGTTCGCCGACGATCTCGACGAACCGGGGGTTGTCGGTGTCGTCCCCGATGGTGGTGCGCAGGGCGGCGATGAAACCGGCGGCGGCCTTCGTCCAGTCCTGCTGGAAGGCCTGCTCCTCGGGGTCGAGGAAGAGGGAGCGCAGCCGGTTGTGGCCCGGCCGCAGCCGCGGGGAGAACGCGACGGCCATCGGGTTGGAGGCCAGCACGTCGAAGGCGCGACCTTCGACGAACGCGGGAAACGGCAACTGCGCGAGGAGCTGGTGCACCCGTGCCGGCACCTGCTCGGGTCGCTTGCGGCGCGGCGCCCTGGGCCGGGCCGCCGCGAGACCGAGCAGATAGGTCCGCTCGACGTCGTCGAGGCCCAGCACGCGGGCGAGCGATTCGAGCACCTGGACGGACGGGTTCTTGTCGCGGCCCCGCTCCAGGCGCAGGTAGTAGTCGGCGCTGATCCCGGCGAGCAGGGCGACCTCCTCGCGGCGCAGGCCGGGCACGCGGCGGTTGCCGCCGGGCGGGAGCCCCGCCTGCGCGGGGGAGACCAGCTCGCGCCGGGCGCGCAGGTAGCCGCCGAGCCGGTTGCCGGATTCCTCGTCGTTCATACCGACCACCGTAATGCGGTCCGCGCGTCTCAGCGGGGGCCCTGTCAGGACCCTGGAAGATCGGGGCTCTGCCACGCCCGGCGGATGCCGTCAAGACTTGCGGCATCGCTGTTCGAGAGGGACAGGGACCATCGCAGAACAGGCGCCGCGGGTCCGACCGCCGGCGGCGCTCCGAACCGAAGGAAGCACCTCATGGATCTGTCCGACCGCACCGTCCTCATCGTCGGCGGAACGTCCGGCATCGGCCGGGAGCTGGCCCGGCGGTTCGCCGCGGCAGGCAGCACCGTGGCCGTCGGCGGCCGCAGCGAGCAGGCGCTCGCCGAACTGTCAGCCGAAGGCTTCGGCACCTTCGCCGTCGATGTCACCGACGGCGCCTCCGTCGCACGGGCCCGCGACGCGGTGCTCGCGAAGTACCCCGACCTCGACACCGTGGTGACGATGTCGGGCGTCATGCTCCTGGAGGACCTGCGCGACCCCGCCCACTTCGAGGCGGCGCTGACCACCATCGACACCAACCTGGTCGGCACCATCCGGGTCATCGACGCCTTCACCCCGCACCTGATCCGGCGCGGCGCCGGCACCTTCGTCACCGTCACCTCGGGCATCGCCTTCCTGCCGTTCCCGCCCATGCCCACCTACGCCGCCTCGAAGGCCGCGGTGCACGCCTACTCCGAGGCGCTGCGCGCCCAGCTCGACGGCACCGGCGTCGGCGTCGTGGAGCTGGTCCCCCCGGCCGTCGCCACGGCCGGACAGGAGCAGGTCAACCCGAGCGCGCTGCCGCTCGACGCCTTCGCCACCGAGGTCATGCGGCTGCTCGCGCAGGACCCCACCCCGGACGAGGTCCTCGTCGAGCGGGTCCTCATGCACCGCTGGGCCGAGCGCGAGGGCACCTACGACGACCTCGTCGCGCAGCGCTCCCAGGCGCTGGCCATGCTCCCCGGCCGCAAGAGCTGACGCTCCCCGGTACGAGCTGACACCCCCACAGCCCGGGGACCGTACGTACGGACGGCCGGGTCGCGCCCAGGACGGCGCGACCC
>NZ_JBFBIV010000024.1:0-63924 GCF_040702025.1 Streptomyces sp. NPDC088194
GGGCGGTCCGCGGCACCGTGGTCCTGCTGGTACTACGTCCTGCGGTCAAACGTCCTTCAGCGTGCGCCCGCCGCGGCGGCGAGCCGCACCTCCGCCCGGCGCTCGGCACCGGCGTCGTCCTCGGACTTGGAGCGCTGAAGTGCCCGCTCCGCCCGGTCGACGTCGATCTCGTCGGCGAGTTCGGCGATCTCCGCGAGGACGGAGAGCTTGTTGTCCGCGAAGGAGATGAACCCGCCGTGCACGGCGGCGATGACGGTGCCGCCGTCGCTGGTCCTGATGGTGATCGGACCGGACTGGAGCACCCCGAGCAGCGGCTCGTGGTTGGCCATGATGCCGATGTCACCCGACTTGGTACGGGCGACGACCAGGTTGGCCTCGCCGGACCAGACGTTGCGGTCCGCGGCGACCAGCTCGACGTGAAGATCGGCCAAGACGGCTCCTCGGGTTGGCACCCACCGCCTGCGGAGGATGCATAGGACACAGAATAAGGGGTGCGACCGGAAGGCTGGTCCGAGGACCCCCTGCGGAGTCCACCGGATCGCCCCCCGGTCGCGTGGGCCTGGCGGCCCGGGTGGTGCGAGGCGTCAGCTCACGCCCAGCTTCTTGGCGTTGGCCTTGAGGTCCTCCAGGCCACCGCACATGAAGAACGCCTGCTCCGGGAAGTGGTCGAACTCACCATCGGCGATCGCGTTGAACGCCGTGATGGACTCGTCCAGCGACACGTCCGAGCCGTCCACACCGGTGAACTGCTTCGCCGCGTGGGTGTTCTGCGACAGGAAGCGCTCGATCCGGCGGGCACGGAAGACGGTGAGCTTGTCCTCCTCGCCGAGCTCGTCGATGCCGAGGATGGAGATGATGTCCTGGAGGTCCTTGTACTTCTGCAGGATTCCCTTGACGCGCGAGGCGCAGTCGTAGTGCTCCTGCGTGATGTACCGCGGGTCCAGGATGCGCGAGGTGGAGTCCAGCGGGTCCACCGCGGGGTAGATGCCCTTCTCCGAGATCGGCCGCGAAAGCACGGTCGTCGCGTCGAGGTGGGCGAAGGTGGTGGCCGGGGCCGGGTCGGTCAGGTCGTCCGCGGGGACGTAGATCGCCTGCATCGAGGTGATCGAGTGACCACGGGTCGAGGTGATCCGCTCCTGGAGCTGGCCCATCTCGTCCGCCAGGTTCGGCTGGTAACCCACCGCGGAGGGCATCCGGCCGAGCAGCGTGGAGACCTCGGAGCCGGCCTGGGTGAACCGGAAGATGTTGTCGATGAAGAACAGCACGTCCTGGCCCTGCACATCGCGGAAGTACTCCGCCATGGTCAGACCGGCCAGCGCGACCCGCAGCCGGGTGCCCGGCGGCTCGTCCATCTGACCGAAGACCAGCGCGGTCTGCGGCAGCACGCCGGACTCTTCCATCTCCGCGATCAGGTCGTTGCCCTCACGGGTGCGCTCGCCGACGCCGGCGAACACGGAAACGCCCTCGTGCAGCTTCGCCACACGCATGATCATTTCCTGGATGAGCACGGTCTTGCCGACGCCCGCGCCGCCGAACAGGCCGATCTTGCCGCCCTTGACGTACGGGGTGAGCAGGTCGACGACCTTCAGGCCGGTCTCGAACATCTCGGTCTTCGACTCGAGGTCGTCGAACTTCGGCGCCTTGCGGTGGATCGCCCAGCGCTCGGTGACCTCGGACTCGGCCGCCGGCTCGTTGAGGATCTGGCCGAGGGTGTTGAAGACGCGGCCCTTGGTGACGTCGCCGACCGGCACGGTGATGCCGTCGCCGGTGTCGGTCACCGGGGCCTGGCGGACCAGGCCGTCGGTGGGCTGCATGGAGATCGCGCGGACCAGGCCGTCGCCGAGGTGCTGCGCGACTTCGAGGGTCAGCGTCTTGGTGGCGCCCGCCTCGGCGTAGTCGTCGACCTCGACGTGGAGGGCGTTGTAGATCTCCGGCATGGCGTCGACGGGGAACTCCACGTCGACGACCGGGCCGATGACCCGGGCTACGCGGCCGGCGGCCACGCCGGCCGTGGGTGCCGTTTCAGCAGTGGTGGTCATAGTGGTCAGTCACTCCCCGCGCTCGCGTCGGCGAGGGCGCTGGCGCCACCGACGATCTCGCTGATTTCCTGGGTGATGTCGGCCTGTCGGGCCGCGTTGGCAAGCCGCGTGAGCGACTTGATGAGGTCTTCCGCGTTGTCCGTGGCGGACTTCATCGCCCGGCGGCGGGCCGCGTGCTCGGAAGCGGCGGCCTGGAGCAGGGCGTTGTAGATCCGGCTCTCGACGTACCGCGGCAGCAGCGCGTCGAGCACGCCTTCCGCGGACGGCTCGAACTCGAACAGCGGCAGAGCCTCGCTCTTCGCCGGTGCGGCGTCGCCGTCGCCGGCCCCGCCGTCCTGGTCCTTGACCGACAGCGGCAGCAGCCGCCGGTCCACCGGGTTCTGGGTCATCATCGACACGAACTGCGTGAAGACGATGTGCAGTTCGTCCACGCCGCCGTCGGCCGTGTCCGCCAGCACCGACTCGATCATCGGTGCCGCCGCGGTCTTGGCGTCGGCGTAGCTCGGGCTGTCCGAGAAACCGGTCCAGGAGCCGGCGACCTTGCGCTCACGGAACGCGTAGTACGCCACCGCCTTGCGGCCGATCAGGTAGGAGTCGACCTCCTTGCCCTCCGCGCGCAGCCGCTCAGTGAGCCGCTCGGCCGCCTTGATCGCGTTGGACGAGTACCCGCCGGCCAGACCGCGGTCGCTGGTGACGACCAGTACCGCGGCCCGGGTGGGGTGCTCCGCCTCGGTGGTCAGCGGGTGCTTGGTGTTGGAGCCGGTCGCGACCGCGGTCACCGCGCGGGTCAGCTCGTCCGCGTACGGGGACGAGGCCGCCACCTGGCGCTGGGCCTTGATGATCCGCGAGGCCGCGATCATCTCCATCGCCTTGGTGATCTTCTTGGTGGCGGTGACGGACCTGATCCGGCGCTTGTAGACCCGAATCTGTGCGCCCATGCGATCAGCCCTCGACCAGCAGCGCGCCCGAGGACGTCTCGAACTGCTTCTTGAAGGCGGCCACCGCGTCGGTCAGCGCGTCCACGGTCTCGTCCGGCAGCTGGCCGGTCTCGACGATCGCGGTGAGCATCGACTTGTGCTCGCGGTGCAGGTAGTCCAGCAGCTCGCGCTCGAACCGGCGGATGTCCTCGACCGGTACGTCGTCGAGCTTGCCGGTGGTGCCGGCCCAGATCGACACGACCTGGTCCTCGATCGGGAACGGCGCGTACTGGCCCTGCTTGACCAGTTCCATCATCCGCTGACCACGGCCGAGCTGCGCCTTGGAGGCCGCGTCGAGGTCGGAACCGAAGGCGGCGAACGCCTCCAGCTCGCGGAACTGCGCCAGGTCCAGCTTGAGCCGGCCGGCCACCTTGCGCATCGCCTTGATCTGCGCGGAGCCGCCGACCCGGGAGACCGAGATACCGACGTTCAGCGCGGGCCGCTGGCCGGCGTTGAACAGGTCGGACTCCAGGAAGCACTGGCCGTCGGTGATGGAGATGACGTTGGTCGGGATGAACGCCGACACGTCGTTGGCCTTCGTCTCCACGATCGGCAGACCGGTCATGGAGCCGGCGCCGAGGTCGTCGGAGAGCTTCGCGCAGCGCTCCAGCAGGCGCGAGTGCAGGTAGAAGACGTCACCCGGGTACGCCTCGCGGCCCGGCGGGCGGCGCAGCAGCAGGGAGACGGCGCGGTAGGCGTCGGCCTGCTTCGACAGGTCGTCGAAGATGATCAGGACGTGCTTGCCCTGGTACATCCAGTGCTGGCCGATGGCCGAGCCGGTGTACGGGGCGAGGTACTTGAAGCCGGCCGGGTCGGACGCCGGGGCGGCGACGATCGTGGTGTACTCCAGCGCGCCGGCCTCCTCCAGCGAGGCGCGCACGCCCGCGATGGTGGAGCCCTTCTGGCCGATGGCGACGTAGATGCAGCGGACCTGCTTCTTCGGGTCGCCGGAGCGCCAGTTGTCGCGCTGGTTGATGATCGTGTCGATGGTCAGCGCGGTCTTGCCGGTCTGCCGGTCACCGATGATCAGCTGGCGCTGGCCGCGGCCGATCGGGGTCATCGCGTCGACGGCCTTCAGGCCGGTCTGCATCGGCTCGTGCACCGACTTGCGCTGCATGACGGTGGGCGCCTGGAGTTCGAGGGCACGCCGGCCCTCGGTCTCGATCTCGCCGAGGCCGTCGATCGGGTTGCCCAGCGGGTCGATGACCCGGCCGAGGTAGCCCTCGCCGACCGCGACGGAGAGCACCTCACCGGTGCGCTGCACCGGCTGGCCCTCCTCCACGCCGTCGAACTCGCCGAGGATGATCGCACCGATCTCGCGCTCCTCGAGGTTGAGGGCGAGGCCGAGGGTGCCGTCCTCGAACTTCAGCAACTCGTTCGCCATGGCCGAGGGCAGACCCTCGACCTTCGCGATGCCGTCACCGGCAACGCTGACCGTGCCGACCTCCTCGCGCGAGGCGGCGTCCGGCTGGTACGACTGGACGAAAGTATCCAGCGCGTCCCGGATCTCCTCCGGCCGGATCGTGAGCTCCGCCATCTGGGTTCCCTGCTCTCCTTGTTGGGCCCTGTATTCCTCACGGCCCAACTAGGGCCGCCTTCATGCTTGTTGCGTTGGTGGCTGTCAGCCGGCCATACGGCGGGCGGCTTCGTCGAGCCGGTCCGCGATGGAGCCGTTGATGACCTCGTCGCCGACGCGTACCCGCACCCCGCCGAGGACCTCGGGGTCCACGTCAAGGTTCAGGTGCACCGGGCGGCCGTAGATGCGGGACAGCGCGTCTGCGAGCCGCTGCTTCTGCCGGTCACTGAGCGGAACGGCCGAGACCACTTCCGCCACCGTCCGGCCCCGGCGGGCCGCTGCCAGCTTGGACAGGGATTCGATCCCGCCCTCCAGGCTACGTCCTCGCGGCGCGGTGACCAGTCGTACGACCAGCCGTTCCGTGACCGGATTGGCGCGGCCGCCGAGCAGCGTGCCCAGCAGGGCAGCCTTGGCGTCCGCGGTCGCGGCCCGGTCGGCCAGCGCGGCGCGCAGCTCGCTGCTGCCCGCGGCGATCCGGCCGAAGCGGAAGAGCTCGTCCTCGACGTCGTCCAGGTCGCCACCGCGCTGGGCGGCGATCAGGTCGGCGGTGTCGGCCAGTTCCTCCAGGGCGTCCACCAGGTCGCGCGAGCGCGACCAGCGGGACCGGACCATGCCGGCCACCAGGTCGGCCGCTTCGCCGCCGATCTGGCTGCCGAGCAGCCTGCGGACGAGCTGCGCCTTGGCCTCACCGGTCTGCGCCGGGTCGGTCAGCGCGCGCCGCAGTCCGCTCTCGCGGTCCAGCAGCGTGGTGACCGAGGACAGCTCACCGGCGAGCCCGGCCGCGTCCACCGACGTACTGTCGGTCAGCGCGTCCAGCCGCTCGCGGGCGGCCGCCAGTGCCTCGCGGCTCGCACCGTTCATCGTGCCGCCTCAGCGGAAGATGCGGCGCTCTGCTCCAGGCCGTCCAGGAAGCGGTCGACCACGCGGGACTGCCGGGCGGAGTCCTCCAGGGACTCGCCGACCACGCGACCGGCCAGGTCGGTGGCGATCTTGCCGACCTCCTGCCGGAGGCTGACCGTCACCTGGCGGCGATCCGCCTCGATCTGGGCATGGCCCGCCGCGATGATGGAGTCGCGCTGCCGCGAACCCTCCTCGCGCATCTCCGCGATGATCTGCGCGCCCTGCTCGCGGGCCTGCTCGGTGATCCGGGCCGCCTCGTGGCGGGCCTCGGCGAGCTGGGCCTTGTACTCCTCAAGCGTGCGATTGGCGTCGGCCTGAGCCTTCTCCGCCCGCTCCAGGCCACCCTCGATCGCGTCGTGCCGCTCTGCGAGGGTCTTCTGGATGTTCGGCAGGAGCTTCTTCCCGAGGATGCCGAAGACGATGAAGAAGCAGAGCAGGCCGACGATCAGTTCCGCGGTGTCAGGGACCAGCGGATTCTGCGACCCCTCCTCCGCAAGGAAGGTGATCATGTCTGAACCTTTCGTCGAGTGGCTACTGGTCGGGAGCCCAGGTCACTTCTGGAAGATGAAGGGGACGACCAGGCCGAGCAGTGCGAGAACCTCGCAGAGCGCGAAGCCGAGGAACATGTTGGTGCGGATGACCGGCATGGCCTCGGGCTGGCGGGCCATGGCCTCGATCGAGTGGCCGAAGACCAGACCGATGCCCACGCCGGGGCCGATGGCGGCGAGGCCGTAGGCGACCGCGCCCAGGCGGCCGGCAACGGTTGCGGAGGCAGCGAGGTTAACGAGCTCGGCAGACATTTCCCTGTCTTCCTTTGTGATGCTGTCCGCTGGGGGGCTTCCCAGCGGAAGGTTCGATGGATGGGTTCCGGGCGCGGGTCAGTGACCCTCTTCGAGCGCTCCACTGATGTAGATCGAGGCGAGCAGCGTGAAGATGTACGCCTGGAGGAACTGGATCAGGATCTCGAAGGCGGTCATGAACGCGGCGAGCGCGAAGGACCCGCCGGCCACGGCGGTGAACGCCGAGGGGGTCAGCAGGTACCAGCTCGCGACGCTGAACATCACGATCAGCATGTGGCCGGCGAACATGTTCGCCCACAGCCGCACCGCGAGGGTGAAGGGGCGGGTGATCACGTTCTGGATGAACTCCAGCAGCACGATCAACGGCACGAGCGGCTTGGGCAGGCCCGGAATCCAGACCAGGTTCTTCACGCCGCCACGGAAGCCGTGCGTCTTGAACGTGAGGTACATGTACGTGATGAAGACCAGGGCGGCGAGGCCCACCGGGAACGCGAACCGCGACATCGGCGGGAACTGCGCGACCGGAATGATCGACATGATGTTCATGAACCACACGAAGAAGAAGATCGACGCGAGGAAGGGGACGTACTTGTCGCCCTTCTTGCCGATCACTTCGCGGGCGATGCTGCGGGCCACGAAGGTGTAGCCGATCTCACCGACCAGCTGCAGCTTTCCCGGCACGAGCTTCGGCTTGCTGAACGCGGCCCAGAAGAATCCGACGACGAGCAGCATGCAGATGATCGCGAGCAGCATCGGCTTGGTGAAGTCGAAGCTGCCGATGCTGAAGATCGGCTTGAAGTCGAACGAGTTGAGACCCGGAGCGGGGAATGCGCAACCGTGCTGGATGTGGCATCCAGCTTCAGCGAGCAGCGTGTGGGCACTCACCCGTGACTCCTTCGTCGTGACGCATAAGTAACGGCAACCTTGTGTGTCAGCGCGGCTGGTGGGGCCGCTGTTCGGCACTGCGGGTAGGGCGTGGCGAAGCTCGCTCGGTCCGCTGAGAGCCCGCATCGCGTCGCGGGCATCCGTCTTCCGTGCCGCCAGTGCGGTTCCGGTTCCGAATACACCGCAGGGCGCGGGGGCTTGACCCTCTGCATGTGCGAGGGGCCCTCACGTCCGGATGCGACTTCGGACGATAGCAGACCTGGATGAAGGCCCCTTACCCTCCCCTTACGTAGCATCGCGCGACCCCGTCCCGACCGCGTCCGCCTCCTGCTTCCGTGCGGCGGGGACCGAGGGTTCGGGATCGACGTAGAGCATCCGGCTGGTCAGCGACTGCTTGATCTGCCCGCCCACCCAGGCGAGCGCGGTGACCAGCAGGGTCAGGCCGAACGCGCGGCCGTTGAAAGCGCTGGTGTTCTTGAAGACGACGATGAAGACGCCGATCAGCAGGATCTGCACGGCGTAGACCAGCATCCCGGCGGACATCGCCAGCTGGGGCCGGTCCTCGGTGATCCGCATCAGCGCCCAGGAGCCGGCCGCGAAGAAGACAGCGACCACTGCAACTGCCACCACCCCGCCGAGCAGTCCCTTCTCGCCTGCGACGAGGGCACTGACCACGGTGGAGATGACTCCGACGGGCCCGGCCACGAGGGCGGAGCCCCGGAGAATCCGGGCGTCGTTGGGCTGCATGGGGCGGCTCCTCCGGCGGGAGTTGGGGCGAGCGGGTGTCGTCGGAGACGAGCGGGGCGAGGCGGGACGGTGGTGAGGGTGTGCCTCTCGCCGGAAGACCGTCTCTCTCAAGGTCTTTCGGCGCGTTCCCTGCTTTCGTGAACGGTATCACAAAGTATTTGATGCGGTCTTTACCATGAAGATGTGCTGCCTGTCACACACAGGAGGTAGCAACACGCCGTCCCTTTTACCTGAGTTGTCCCTCGTTCGGGAAACGACCGATCACGGCGCGTTGTTGATCGGCTACCGTTCACCGGCCGCTGTTGGCGGTGGGCGCGGGGTGGGTGGTGGTGGTCGCGGACCGCTCCGGCAGCCGGGGCCGATCCCCCACCGCCGTCGAGCCGTTGAGCGCCGGCCGGTCCGGGCCGCGCATCTCCCGCTCGGCCGCGGCCGCGGCGGCCGCCAGCCGGCGGCGCCTGCGCCGGTAGCGCGGCGGCACCACCGACTCCGCCCAACGCGGCGCGTGCGGCCGGAAGGCCGGCAGCAGCAGGACCACCAGGCCGATCGCGCTCAGCGCCACGATCACCAGCACGATCCACAGGCTGGAGGAACTCACCGAGAACGCCACCGCGGAGAAGGCGAACAGCGCCGCCCAGAAGTACATGATCAGCACCGCGCGGCTGTGCGTGTGCCCCAACTCCAGCAGCCGGTGGTGCAGATGGCCGCGGTCGGCGGCGAACGGCGACTGGCCGCGCCAGGTCCTGCGGACCACCGCGAGCACCAGGTCCGCGGCCGGGATCGCGATCATCGTCAGCGGCAGCAGCAGCGGCATGTAGACCGGCACCATGAAGTGCACGGTCTGCCGGGTGGACCCGGTGAAGTCGGTGATGGCGTCCGGGTCGACCTGCCCGGTGATCGAGATCGCGCCGGACGCCAGCACCAGGCCGATCAGCATCGAGCCGGAGTCGCCCATGAAGATCCGCGCCGGGTGGATGTTGTGCGGCAGGAAGCCGACGCACATGCCGATCAGGATCGCCGAGAAGAGCGTCGCGGGCGCGGCCTGCTCGATGCCGTAGCCGTACCACATGCGGTAGGCGTACATGAAGAACGCGATGGACGCGATGCACACCATGCCGGCCGCGAGGCCGTCCAGGCCGTCCACGAAGTTGACCGCGTTGATGGTGATCACCACCAGCGCGACGGTGAGCAGCGTGGACTGCACCGGGGTGAAGATGATCGTGCCGAAGCCCGGCACCGGCAGCCACAGGATGGCCAGCCCCTGGAAGACCATGACGCCCGCGGCGATCATCTGCACGCCGAGCTTGATCAGCGCGTCCACGCCCCACTTGTCGTCCAGCACGCCCAGCAGCCAGATCAGCCCGGCCCCGGAGAGCAGCGCCCGCGGCTCGCTGGAGAGCTTGAAGACCCCGGAGAGGTTGCTGAGGTGCGCGGCGACCAGCAGCCCCGCGCACAGCCCGCCGAACATCGCCATGCCGCCCAGCCGGGGGGTCGGCTCCTTGTGCACGTCGCGGTCGCGGATCGGGGGCATCGCGCCGGCCGCGATCGCGAACTTCCGCACCGGGCCGGTCAGCAGATAGGTGACGGCGGCGGAGACGCACAGGGTCAGCAGATACTCGCGCACAGGCAGCCTCCGACGTATTCGGGGGTGCGGCGGGCACGCGCACACGTCCGGGGGATCTTCACAGCGTCACACCCTAGTGGTGGCCGGGCCGGGACGGCGAACACCTATCGAGACTCACAGGCGGCCCGGACGGTTGCAGATGGCCCGTTGTGGGCAGGTAAAGAGATCGGCCCGGCCGCGGTGGCCGCAGAAACCGCAGGTCGGCGGCGAGGCGGCGGTCGGCCCCGGTCGCGGGAGGATTCGCGCGGCGCCCGGAGAGCGACCAAGATCACGGTCCGGCCGCAGCCCGACGGCAGTCGGATCACGGACCGCCGGAGCGGGTCCGGCGGTCGAACGATCGGCCCGTGGGCGGCCGTGGGGCCGTCCCGATGGGGCGGTGGGGCGGTTGCAGTGCGGTGGGGCCGTGCGATGCGGCGGTGGGACGGTTGCAGTGCGGCGGTGGGGCGGTCGGCGGCCGGCGGCCGGTCGCCGGAATCCCGGTGAGCGCGGTCCTCCGGTCAGACGGTCGCCGGAATCCCGGTGAGCGCGGTCACCACCGGGTCCAGGGCGTCGTGGATCTCCTCGCCGATGCTGCGGAAGTACGAGATCGGGGCGCCGTAGGGATCGTGCACCTCGTCGGCGTCCGGGCTGGGGGCCAGCAGCCAGCCGCGCAGCGCGGCCGCGGCCCGGACCAGCGCGCGGGCCCGCTCGGTGACGCTGCCGTCGGGCAGCGTGGCCGGGTCTATCGCCCGCACCAGCCGGGTGAACTCCTTGAGCGTGAAGGTGCGCAGGCCCGCCGCGTGCCCCATCGAGATGACCTGGGCCCGGTGGTCGCGGGTGGCGGTGAGCACCAGGTCGGCGTCGATGACGTGGTCGTCGAGCAGCTCCCGACCGGTGAAGTGGGCCGGGTCCGCGCCGTGCTCGGCGAGCACCGCCGCTGCGTGCACCTCCATCGGGGCCCCTTCGTGGCCCCACGTGCCCGCCGACTCCACGAGGATGGCGTCCGCGCCGGCACCCAGCCGCTGGGCGAGGCCGTGCCGCATCAGCCGCTCGGCGATCGGCGAGCGGCAGACGTTGCCGGTGCACACGTGCAGGACGCGCAGCACGTCGAGTGGGGCGTGAGCGGGGTGGCCGCCTCCCCCGAGTCCGGTCGGCGCAGTGGTGAACCCCCGTATGGCACGCCCGTCGGGCGTGGTCAACGGCGCTCCTCCAAGTCGGGTACCACCTTGCGCAGCTCCTCGGCGCTGATCGCACCGGCCCGCAGCAGCACCGGCACCTTCCCGGTCACGTCGACGATCGAGGACGGCACGGCGGCGGGCGTGGGTCCGGCGTCGAGGTAGATCGCCACGGAGTCGCCGAGCATGCCCTGGGCGGCGTCGCAGTCCTGCGGGGACGGCATGCCGGTGAGGTTGGCGCTGGAGACGGCCATCGGGCCGGTCTCGGTGAGCAGCTCGATGGCGACCGGGTGCAGCGGCATCCGGACCGCCACGGTGCCGCGGGTGTCACCGAGGTCCCAGCGCAGCGACGGCTGGTGCTTGGTGACCAGGGTCAGCGCGCCCGGCCAGAAGGCGTCGACGAGCTCCCACGCCTGCTCGGAGAAGTCGGTGACGATGCCGTGCAGCGTGTTCGGGGAGCCCACCAGCACCGGCGACGGCATGGAGCGGCCGCGGCCCTTGGCCTCCAGCAGGTCGCCGACCGCGTCCTTGTCGAAGGCGTCCGCGCCGATGCCGTAGACCGTGTCGGTCGGCAGCACCACGAGTTCGCCGCGCTTGACCGCCGAGGTGGCCTCGCGCAGCCCGGTGACCCGGTCGGTCGCGTCCGCGCAGTCGTATCGCCGTGCCATGGGAAGTCCTCCATTAGCTCTTCTGCCGCCGTTGCGGGGGATGCTGTGTTCACGGTGCCGCTTTGCGGGCGGAGGTCCGCGCTCTCACGGTGTCGCCTTGCGGGCAGTGGTGAATCGCGGCCGTTTGTTGAGGTCGGGGTGGTCGGCCGCGTCCGCCCAGCCGGCGTCCTCCTTGAAGATCCACGGCACCTGGCCGCCCTGGGAGTCGGCGTGCTCGATGACGACGACGCCGCCGGGCCGCAGCAGGCGGTGCGCGGTGCGCTCGATGCCGCGGATGGTGTCCAGGCCGTCCTCGCCGGAGAACAGGGCGAGTTCGGGGTCGTGGTCGCGGGCCTCGGGTGCGACGTACTCCCACTCGGTGAGCGGGATGTAGGGCGGGTTGGAGACCACCAGGTCGACCTGGCCGTTGAGTTCGGGGAAGGCGGCCAGCGCGTCGCCGTGCCGCAGGTCCACCTTGCTGCCGGCGACGTTCTTGCGGGCCCACTCCAGCGCCTGCTCGGACAGCTCCACGGCGTGCACCCGGGACCGGGGCACCTCCTGGGCGAGCGCGAGCGCGATCGCGCCGGAGCCGGTGCACAGGTCGACGATCAGCGGCTCGGCGACGTCCATGGCCCGGACGGCGTCTATGGCCCAGCCGACCACCGACTCCGTCTCCGGGCGGGGCACGAACACCCCTGGCCCGACCTGGAGTTCCAGGTAGCGGAAGAAGGCCCGGCCGGTGATGTGCTGGAGGGGTTCGCGGGCCTCGCGGCGGGCGACGGCCTCCCAGTAGCGCGCGTCGAAGTCCGCGTCGGCCACGGTGTGCAGCTCGCCGCGCTTGACCCCGTGCACGTACGCGGCCAGTTCCTCGGCGTCGAAGCGGGGCGAGGGCACGCCCGCGTCGGCGAGTCGCTGGGCGGCCTGGGCCACCTCGGCGAGCAGCAGGTTCACGTCCGCCCCCTTCTCAGCTGCCGTCGCCGGCCGCGGCCAGCTTCGCGGCGGAGTCGGCGTCCACACACGCCTGGATCATCGCGTCGAGGTCCCCGTCGAGCACCTGGTCCAGGTTGTACGCCTTGAAGCCGACCCGGTGGTCGGAGATGCGGTTCTCCGGGAAGTTGTAGGTGCGGATGCGCTCGGAGCGGTCCACGGTGCGGACCTGGCTGCGGCGGGCGTCGGACGCCTCGCGCTCGGCCTCCTCCTGGGCGGCGGCCAGCAGCCGGGAGCGCAGGATGCGCATCGCCGACTCCTTGTTCTGCAGCTGGCTCTTCTCGTTCTGGCAGGAGACCACCAGGCCGGAGGGCAGGTGGGTGATCCGGACCGCGGAGTCGGTGGTGTTGACCGACTGCCCGCCGGGGCCCGACGAGCGGTAGACGTCGATCCGCAGCTCGTTGGGGTTGATCTCGACCTCGACCTCCTCGGCCTCCGGGGTGACCAGCACGCCGGCGGCGGAGGTGTGGATACGGCCCTGCGACTCGGTGGCCGGCACCCGCTGCACCCGGTGCACGCCGCCTTCGTACTTCAGCCGCGCCCACACGCCCTGGCCGGGCTCGTGGCTCGCCTTGGCCTTGACGGCGACCTGGACGTCCTTGTAGCCGCCGAGGTCGGAGGCGTTGGCGTCGAGGATCTCGGTCTTCCAGCCGACCCGCTCGGCGTACCGCAGGTACATCCGCAGCAGGTCGCCGGCGAACAGTGCGGACTCCTCGCCGCCCTCGCCGGCCTTGACCTCCAGGATGACGTCCTTGTCGTCGCTGGGGTCCCGCGGCACCAGCAGCAGCCGCAGCCGGTCGGTCAGCTCCTCGCGGTGCTTCTCCAGCTCCTTGACCTCGGCGGCGAACTCCGGGTCGTCGGCGGCCAGTTCACGCGCGGTCTCGGCGTCCTCGCCGGTCTGCCGCCAGGAGCGGTAGGCGGCGATGATGGGGGTGAGCTCCGCGTACCGCTTGTTGAGCCGGCGGGCGTTGGCCTGGTCGGTGTGGACCGCGGGGTCGGCAAGCTGCTTTTCGAGGTCGGCATGTTCGCCGATCAGTTCCTCGACCGCCTCGAACATCATGTATTCCTGGAGGAGTAGGTGCTGCCTGGGACCGGGCCGCCGTGGGACGGGCGCCGCCGGCTGGGACGCGAGGACGACAAAGCGCCGGTCCGGTCACCCTGGGCTGGGCGACCGGAGACCGGCGCTGGTCGGGTCGCTACTTCTTGGCGGACCCGGCGTTCTTGCCGAAGCGGGCCTCGAAGCGGGCCACGCGGCCGCCGGTGTCGAGGATCTTCTGCTTGCCCGTGTAGAACGGGTGGCACTCGGAGCACACGTCCGCGCGGATCTGGCCGCTGGTCTCGGTGCTGCGGGTGGTGAACGAGGCGCCGCAGGTGCAGGTGACCTGGGTCTCTACGTACTCGGGGTGGATCTCGCGCTTCAAGGGTGCTCCTAGGTTCGGGAGGGCGCCGGGTCGCTCATGCGGGTTGCGTGGGCGTGAACCGGGGCCAGCGGACCAGTCTGCCAGCACTGGCCGCAGCTACCAAAACCAGGTCGGGCCCCGGATAATTCCCGCGACGTCCTCGCAGGTCAGCGCGGTGCGCGCGAGGGTGACGCCGGGAGGACGGGGCTGACGCGGCGCGCGGGGCGGACGCCTACGGCGAGGCCGAACCCGACGGCTTCGAGCCGGCCGGCCCCGACGGCTTCGGAGTGGCCGGCGCCGTGGCCTTGCCGCCGACCACCTTGCCGGCGTCCACGTGGTCGGCGACCGAGCCCTTCGTGGCGTCGGCCGGGATCGGCTTGTCGGCGCGCAGCGCGGCCCACACGATGTCGGCCTGCGCCCGGATCGGCTCGACCCGGTTGGGGTTCGCGGGGTCGTAGCGCACCGGCAGGGTCACCATGTGCACGTCGCCGGAGTGCAGGTGCTGCACGCTCTCGGCGAGCCCGGTCAGCTTGTTCACCGAGCCGAGGCCGGTGTCGGTGGTGACCGCCTTGGTGGCGGTGTCGGCGACCGAGAACAGCTTCGTCGGGCTGGTGAACAGCCCCAGGCCGCCGATCCGGTCGATCAGCGCCTTGATGAACGCCTGCTGGAGCTGGATACGGCCCAGGTCGCTGCCGTCGGCGACGCCGTGCCGGGTACGGACCAGGCCGAGCGCCTGGGAGCCGTCGAGGGTGTGGGTGCCGGCCGGCAGGTTCAGGTGGCTCTTGTCGTCGTGGATCGCCTTGGTGGTGGTCAGCGGCACCCCGCCGAGGTCGTTGACGAGGTTCTTGAAGCCGGTGAAGTCGACCTCGATGTAGTGGTCCATCCGCAGCCCGGTGAGCTGCTCGACGGTCTTGACCGCGCAGGCCGGGCCGCCGACCTCGTAGGCGGTGTTGAACATGACCTGCTGCCCGGCCGGCTCGACGGCGCCCTTGGCGCCGGTGCAGGCCGGGCGGTCCACCAGGGTGTCGCGCGGGATGCTCACCACGCTGGCCTTCTTCCGGCCCTTGTCCAGGTGCACGATCATCGCGGTGTCGGAGCGCGCGGTGCCGCTGTCGTGGCCGTACGCGCGGTTCGCGCCGGAGCGGGAGTCCGAGCCGAGCACCAGGATGTCCATCGAGCCGTTGTCGAGCCGGGCCGGGCGGTGGGTGCCCAGGGCGCCGTCGATGTCGACGCTGTGGATGTTGGCGTTGAGCCGGTGGTAGAGGTATCCGGCGCCGGTCGCGCCGAGCAGCACCACTCCGGACGCGGTCCAGGCGACGATGTGCAGGGTGCGCCGGCGGCGTCGGCGGGCCGCTCCGGCCCCGCTGGGGCTGGAGCCGGTCCGCGGCTGCTGCTCGTCCGGCATGGCGGCACCTCGGCTTCCTGAGCGTCCGGTGTCAGGCGTCCCGCGGGTCCGGTGCGGCCCTGCGGCTCCCGACGCCGGGAATGTCCGTAACGTCAGACGTTCCATCGTGCGCCCGGGGTGCGGGTGCCGCCATTCGAGGGGCGAGCGGGCAGTGCGTCGACGGGGGCCCGACGGGGGCGGACGGGGGCCGCAAACCGCGACCGCCCGCGTATCCCCAGGTCAGCTGGGGTACGCGGGCGGTCGGACCGATCCTGGCGGTTACTGTCAGTCGTTGTTCTGGCCAGGGGTGGTCTTGGCGATCTGCATCAGGAACTCGGCGTTGGACTTGGTCTGCTTCATCTTGTCCAGCAGCAGCTCGATCGCCTGCTGCGAGTCGAGCGCGTGCAGCACCCTGCGCAGCTTCCAGACGATCGCCAACTCCTCGCGGTCCAGGAGGATTTCCTCCTTGCGGGTGCCGGACGGGTCGACGTCCACCGCGGGGAAGATCCGCTTGTCGGCGAGCTTCCGGTCGAGCTTGAGCTCCATGTTGCCGGTGCCCTTGAACTCCTCGAAGATCACCTCGTCCATCCGCGAGCCGGTCTCGACCAGCGCGGTGGCCAGGATGGTCAGCGAGCCGCCGTCCTCGATGTTCCGCGCGGCACCGAAGAAGCGCTTCGGCGGGTAGAGCGCGGTCGAGTCGACACCACCGGACAGGATGCGGCCGGAGGCGGGCGCCGCCAGGTTGTAGGCGCGGCCCAGCCGGGTGATGGAGTCGAGCAGCACCACCACGTCGTGGCCCAGCTCCACCAGCCGCTTGGCCCGCTCGATGGCGAGTTCGGCGACGGTGGTGTGGTCCTCGGCGGGCCGGTCGAAGGTCGAGGAGATGACCTCGCCCTTCACCGAGCGCTGCATGTCGGTGACCTCTTCGGGCCGCTCGTCGACGAGGACGACCATCAGGTGGCACTCGGGGTTGTTGGTGGTGATCGCGTTGGCGACCGCCTGCATGATCATCGTCTTGCCGGTCTTCGGCGGGGCGACGATCAGGCCGCGCTGGCCCTTGCCGATCGGCGAGACCAGGTCGATGATCCGCGTGGTCAGCACGCCCGGGTCGGTCTCCAGCCGGAGCCGGTCCTGCGGGTACAGCGGGGTGAGCTTGTTGAACTCCGGACGGCCGCGGCCGGAGTCGGCGCCCATGCCGTTCGCGGAGTCGAGGCGGACCAGCGCGTTGAACTTCTCGCGCCGCTCGCCGTCCTTGGGCTGGCGCACCGCGCCGGTGACGTGGTCGCCCTTGCGCAGGCCGTTCTTACGGACCTGGGCGAGCGAGACGTACACGTCGTTCGGCCCCGGCAGGTAGCCCGAGGTGCGGATGAACGCGTAGTTGTCGAGGATGTCGAGGATGCCCGCGACGGGGATCAGCACGTCGTCGTCGGCGACCTGCGGCTCGCCGCCGCCACCGAACTCCTCGCGCCCGCGGCCACGGCCACGGCGGTCGCGGTAACGGCCCCGGCGACGGCCGCGGCCCTCGCCGAACTCGTCGTCGTCCTGCGGGCCGCTCTGCTGGTGCTGGCCGCCCTGGTGCTGCTGCTGGCCGCCACCACCCTGGCCGCCGCTCTGCTGCTGGCGGTCCCGGCGGCTCTGGCCGCCGCTCTGCTGGCCCTCGCCGCCGTCCTCGCCACGGTTGCGCTGGCGGTCGCGCTGCCGCTCGCGGCGGTCACCGCGCTGGCCGCGCTGGCGCTCCTGGCGGTCGTCCCCGCCGCCCTGCTGCTTGGCGTCGCCGCCCTTGGCCTCGGCGCCCTTGGCCTCACGGCCCTCGGCGCTGTCGGCGGCGGCCTCGGCGGCCCGGTCGGCGCCGCGCTCGCCCTGCGCCCGCTCGCTCGCGGAAGCGGCAGCCTTCGCCTTCTCGCCGGCCGGCTGGCCGGGGATCTCGATCTGCTGCTGCTTCGCCTCCTTCGGCTCCTTCGCGGCCGGTGCGGCGGCCGCGGCGGACTCCGCCGCCTGCTCCAGCCGGGCCCGCGAGGTGGCGCGGCGCTTGGGCTTCTCGGCCGGCGCGCCGGTGGCGGCGGCGGGCTTCTCGGCCGCGGCGGCACCGCCGCCGGCCTGGCGCTCCTTGATCGTCTCGATGAGCTGGCCCTTGCGCATCCGCGCGGTGCCCTTGATACCGAGACCTGCGGCGACCTGCTGGAGTTCGGCCAGGACCATGCCCTCCAGGCCGGTCCCGGACCGGCGGCGCCGTGCGGCCGTGGCAGCACCGGTGGCAGGCGCGGCGGCTTCGGACGCGGCGACAGTGTTGTCTGCGCGCACGCCCATCAGATCGGTGGTGTCGCTCACGAAGGGTCCTTCCCTGGAGCGGGCGTCGGCCTGTCTGGCTCGGCGACCGGTCGTGCTGACCGGGTCTGGCGTTCCCGCTGCTTCGACCCGGGGCGGTGGTCTGCCTGATGGCGGCAGAAATACATAGATGCTCTCGGCACGGGAGAGAACTCGTACCGAATCCGGAGCGTGCTCGACACTTCCCGGACAGGCTGTCCGGCCGACCCGGACTGGCTGCCTATACGGTGTGGGAGGCTCCCGGAGAAAGTGCGGTCCCACTGCGGGGACACAGCCCATCGCGCCCAAAGGGCGGCGAATGCTGGCTTGAGGTTAACACTACCCGGTCCAACAGATATTCCCCCTCTCTTCGACCGGCAATCGTGTCACTGCCCACCTGCGAGCGGCAGGACACTCGCCCCGGCGGCGTCCAACGCCAGGCGGTTGGCCGCCCAGCCGTCACCCGCGAGCCGGGAGACCTTGTCCGCGGCGCCCTCGTCGGTGAGCGCGAGCACGGTCGGCCCGGCACCCGATACGACAGCAGGGACGCCCTCCGCGCGTAGACGGTTCACCAGCGCGAGGGATTCCGGCATCGCCGGCGCCCGGTAGTCCTGGTGCAACCGGTCCTCGGTGGCGGGCAGCAGCAGCTCGGGGCGCCTGGTCAACGCCTCGACCAGCAGCGCCGCCCGGCCCGCGTTCACCGCGGCGTCGACGTGCGGAACGGTACGGGGCAGCAGCCCGCGGGCGGTCTCGGTCAGCACCGGCACCCCCGGCACGAAGACCACCGGAACCAGCGACCCGGCCGGCTCCATCCGGACCGCCCGCGCGGCCCCGCCCTCGGTCCAGGCCACGGTGAAGCCGCCCATCAGACACGCCGCGACGTTGTCGGGGTGCCCCTCGATCTCGGTGGCCAGCTCCAGCAGGGCCGTGTCGTCCAGCCCCGCCGGGCCGCCTATCGTCACCGCGCGGGCGGCCATGATGCCCGCGCAGATGGCGGCGGACGACGACCCCAGACCGCGGCCGTGCGGGATGCGGTTCGCACAGACCACCTCCAGGCCGCGCGGCTGGCCGCCGAGCAGGTCGAAAGCGGTGCGCAGGCTACGGACCACCAGGTGTTTCTCGTCGCGCGCCAGCGTGTCGGCGCCCTCACCGGCGATGTCCACGTGCAGACCGGAGTCGGCGACGCGCACCACCACGTCGTCGTACAACCCCAGCGCGAGGCCGAACGCGTCGAAGCCCGGGCCGAGGTTCGCGCTGGTCGCGGGGACGCGCACTCGTACTGCGGCGGCGCGAAACGCTGGACCGGCCATCGTTCGACGAATCTCCTTGGTGCGTACGCCCTGCGGGCGTGGCTCCGTTGCCAGGCGGCGAGGCGGGAAATGGCGATGCGGCGGCATCAGCCGGAACTCGGCGCGATTGCGCCGCTGGGGTAAGCCTATCGAAACAAGGTTCCCCCGCGACATAGGGCGCACGGACCGCGCGTGATGCGTGTCGCCTTCGCGGCGTGCGCCCCTTACGGGAGTGACCCATGGGGAAGGCGGTGCTCCGGGGGCGCGGGGAGCTGCGCGGACCGGCCCACCGCTGCCGGTGGTCCGGCGAACTCGCCGCGGAGGCCAAGCTCGCGGGCCCGGCGCACCACCGCCGTGGCTGGTCGCGCAGTTCCCCGCGCCCCTGGTGGGTTGCCGTCTTCCGCAGCGGCGCCCACGCACCCGTGGGTGGGCGCCGAATTCCGCGACAGCGCCCACGCGCCCCTGGTGAGTTGCCGTCTTCCGCGACGGCGCCCACGCACCCCTGGTGGGTTGCCGTCTTCCGCGAGGGACCCCCGCCCCGGGGAGGGGGCACCCTGGTCCGTCGGATTCAGGCGAGGCCCAGTTGGGTCGCGGCGGCGTCCGCGTTGACGGGGACCGTGATGGGCTGGGGGGCGCCGGCGACGGCCCAGTCGGGGTCCTTGAGCCCGTTCCCGGTGACCGTGCAGACGATGCGCTGGCCGGGGTCGACGCGGCCCTCGTCCACGGCCTTGAGCAGGCCGGCCACGGACGCGGCGGAGGCGGGCTCGACGAAGACGCCCTCCTTGCCGGCCAGCAGCCGGTAGGCCGCGAGGATCTGACGGTCCGTCACCGCTTCGATGAGGCCGCCCGACTCGTCGCGGGCCTGCTCGGCGAGCTGCCAGGACGCGGGGTTGCCGATCCTGATCGCGGTGGCGATGGTCTGCGGCTCGCGCACCGGCGCGCCGTTGACGATCGGGGCCGAACCGGCCGCCTGGAAGCCCCACATCCGCGGCGTGCGGCCGGCGAAGCCGTCGGCGGCGTACTCGCGGTAGCCCTTCCAGTACGCGGTGATGTTGCCCGCGTTGCCCACCGGGAGCACATGGATGTCGGGCGCGTCGCCGAGCGCGTCCACGATCTCGAACGCGGCGGTCTTCTGCCCCTCGATCCGCACCGGGTTCACCGAGTTGACCAGCGCGACCGGGTACTTCTCGCTGAGGCCGCGGGCGAGGTCGAGGCAGTCGTCGAAGTTGCCGTCGACCTGGAGGATGCGGCTGCCGTGCACCAGCGCCTGGCCCATCTTGCCGAGCGCGATCTTGCCCCGCGGCACCAGCACGGCGCAGACCATCCCGGCCCGTACCGCGTACGCGGCGGCGGAGGCGGAGGTGTTGCCGGTGGAGGCGCAGATGACCGCCTGGGCGCCGGCCTCCTTCGCCTTGGAGATCGCCATGGTCATGCCGCGGTCCTTGAAGGACCCGGTGGGGTTGGCCCCTTCGACCTTGAGCAGGACGTCGCACCCGGTGCGCTCGGAGAGCACCTGGGCCGGCACGAGCGGAGTGCCACCCTCCAGCAGCGAGACCACCGGGGTGTCCACGCCCACCGGCAGGCGGTCGCGGTACTCCTCGATGATGCCGCGCCACTGGTGGGTGCCGGACATTCGGAGCTGGTCGACCTTGACGTTCATAACGGTGCTACTCCCCTTCCACGCGCATGATGCTGGCCACGCCGCGTACGGTGTCGAGTTCGCGCAGACTGGCGACGGTCGCCGAGAGGGCGGCGTCCGTCGCACGGTGGGTGACGACGACGAGCGATGCCTCGCCGCCCTCGCGCTGCCCGCCACCGCTCTGCTCGACGGCGGCGTCGTCGCCGCTGCCTTGGTTCCTGCCCTGCTGGCGCACCGTGCCGATCGACACGTCGTGCTCGGCGAACACCGTCGCGACCTGAGCCAGGACGCCCGGTTTGTCCGCCACGTCAAGGCTGATGTGGTAACGGGTGACCACATCCCCCATGGGGCTGACCGGCAGTCGCGTGTACGCGGACTCGCCTGCTCCGATGGTAGCGGCGAGTTTGTTGCGGCAGGCCGTCACCAGGTCGCCGAGAACGGCGGAGGCGGTGGGCGCGCCACCGGCGCCGGGACCGTAGAACATCAACCGGCCGGCCGCCTCCGCCTCGACGAAGACGGCGTTGTACGCCTCGCGGACCGAGGCGAGGGGGTGGCTGAGCGGGATCATCGCCGGGTGCACCCGGGCGGTGACCGAGCGGCCGTCGGTGCTGCGCTCGCAGATCGCGAGCATCTTGACCGTGCAGCCCATCTTGCGCGCGGAGGCGATGTCGGCGGCGGTCACCTCGGTCAGGCCCTCGCGGTGCACGTCGTCGATGGTGACGCGGGTGTGGAAGGCGATGCCGGCCAGGATCGCCGCCTTCGCGGCGGCGTCGAAGCCCTCCACGTCGGCGGTGGGGTCGGCCTCGGCGTAACCGAGCGCGGTGGCCTCGTCCAGCGCCTCGCTGTAGCCGGCGCCGGTGGAGTCCATCTTGTCGAGGATGAAGTTGGTGGTGCCGTTGACGATGCCCAGCACCCGGTTGACCCGGTCGCCGGCCAGCGACTCGCGCAGCGGCCTGATCAGCGGGATCGCGCCGGCCACCGCGGCCTCGTAGTACAGGTCGACGCCGTGCTCGACGGCCTTGGCGTGCAGGCTCGCGCCGTCGGCGGCGAGCAGCGCCTTGTTCGCCGAGACCACCGAGGCGCCGTGCTCGAACGCGGTGGTGATCAGGGTGCGGACCGGCTCGATACCGCCGATCACCTCGACCACGACGTCGATGTCGCCGCGCTTGACCAGCGCGGTGGCGTCGGTGGTGAGCAGTTCGGCGGGAACGCCGTCGCGCACCTTGTTGGGGCGGCGGACCGCGATCCCGGCCAGCTCGATCGGGGCACCGATCCGCGCGGCGAGGTCGTCCGCCTGCGTCGTGATGATGCGCGTGACCTCGGAGCCGACCACACCGCACCCCAGGAGCGCCACCTTCAGCGGACGCGTACGCATCATCCGACCTCGTCTCTCGTCAAACGTCTCACTCGTCGAACCCTCCGGCCGATCCCGCCGGGCCGGGCTGCGCGAGCAGGCTCTCGCGCGGTCGGGCGCGGGCGCGCCCGCACCTTTGAAAAGTCCAGTCTCACGCACCGGACGGGAGAATCCACGCCCTGTCCGGATCGCGAGACCGTCCGGGCGAACCTTGAGATTTTCCGCCCGCCCGGCGATCTTCCACGAATTGCGTGGGCAACCGGCGGCGCCCACCGCAACTTCCGTCTCCGCGCGCCCTGGTAGCCCACCGCTGCGCGCGCCGGCCTCGTCCCGGCGCGCGGTTGCCGCGCCCCCTGCTGGTGCCCCTCCTGTCGCGGAGGGACCCGTACACGCTCAGGAGCGCGTGGGGGGCACTCCCCCTGGCCCTGGCTCCGCCGGCGGCACTCCCACCCAGGCGAAGCTCTGGGGGGAGAACGGCGCGAACAACCGCCCACCGACAGGTGGTCGTCCCTCAGCCGGCAGAACCACCTGCCCCGGCGGGTCAAGGGCGCCCCCGCACGGGGTCAGCCGACGTCGAGGCGGAGCAGGTCCTCCTCCGTCTCGCGGCGGACGATCACCCGCGCCTGCCCGTCCGCGACCGCGACCACCGGCGGCCGCAGCGCGTGGTTGTAGTTGCTGGCCATCGCCCGGCAGTACGCCCCGGTCGCGGGCACCGCGATCAGGTCCCCCGGCGCGAGGTCGGCCGGCAGGAACGCGTCCTTGACCACGATGTCCCCGCTCTCGCAGTGCTTGCCGACCACCCGCGCCAGCATCGGCTCGGCCGTGCTGGTGCGCGAGACCAGCGCGACGCTGTACTCGGCGTCGTAGAGCGCGGTGCGGATGTTGTCGGACATGCCCCCGTCGACGCTGACGTACGTCCGCAGGCCGTCGAGCGGCTTGATGGTGCCGACCTCGTAGAGCGTGAACGCGGTCGGCCCGACGATCGCCCGGCCCGGCTCGACCGACAGCCGCGGCGGGGTCAGCCGCGCCGCGTCGCACTCCCGCGCCACGATCTCGCCGAGCGCCTTCGCGATCTCCTGTGGCTCGCGCGGGTCGTCCTCCGGGGTGTAGGCGATGCCCAGGCCGCCGCCGAGGTCGATCTCCGGCAGTTCCACGCCGTGCTCGTCGCGGACCTCGGCCAACAGCGACACCACCCGGCGGGCGGCCACCTCGAACCCGGCCATGTCGAAGATCTGCGAGCCGATGTGGCTGTGGATGCCGACCAGGTCGAGGCTGTCGAGCTGGAGCACCCGGCGCACCGCCTCGGCGGCCTGCCCGTCGGCCAGGCCGATGCCGAACTTCTGGTCCTCGTGCGCGGTCGCGATGAACTCGTGGGTGTGTGCCTCGACCCCGACGGTCACCCGGATCTGCACCCGCTGCCGGCGGCCCTGCCGGGTGGCCTCCGCGGCGACCCGGGCGATCTCCTGGAAGGAGTCCAGCACGATCCGGCCGACGCCCTCGCGCACCGCCCGCTCGATCTCCGCGGCGCTCTTGTTGTTGCCGTGCAGCGCGATCCGCTCGGCGGGCATCCCCGCCGCCAGCGCCACCGCGAGTTCGGTGCCCGAGCAGACGTCGAGGTTCATGCCCTCCTCGTGCAGCCACTTCACCACGGCGCGGGAGAGGAACGCCTTGCCGGCGTAGAACACGTCGGCCTCGTGCCCGAAGGCTGCCCGCCAGGCGCGGCACCGGGCCCGGAAGTCGGCCTCGTCCAGGAAGTACGCGGGCGTGCCGTACTCGGCGGCGAGGTCGCGTACGTCCAGCCCTGCGACCTCCGCGGCGCCGTCGGCGTTACGGGTCACGGTGCGCGACCAGATCCGCGGGTCGAGGGAGTTGAGGTCGGCGGGCGGGCCGGCGTAGTGCCCTTCGGGCAGGACATCGGCGTGGCGGGGGCCGGCGGGGTGTGCGGAACGGCTCACTTCGGGACTTCCTCGGGGCGTGCGGGCGGGGGTTCAGGTCGGTCGGGGTCCACGTCCGGCCGGGGTCAGGCCAGACCCGGTCCGGGGTTCGGTCCGGTCAGGCCCGGGGTTCCGTCCGGTCAGGCCCGGTCGGGGGTTCAGATCCGGTCGGGGGCGCTGATGCCGAGCAGGTGCAGGCCGTCCGCGAGCACGATCCCCGCCGCGTCGGTGAGGCGGAGCCGGGCCGCGTGGACGGCCGAGGGTTTCTCGTCACCCTTCGGCAGTACGCCGCACTCGTCGTGGAACCGGGCGAACGCGTCGGCGAGCCGCTCCAGGTGCCGGGCGACCCGGTCGGGGCCGCGCCGGCGGGCGGCGCTCTCCACCACGCGCGGGAAGTCGGCGATCAGGCCGAGGAGTTCGGTCTCCGCGGGGTGGTGCGAAGGGCTCGGTGCGCCCGGGGACGCCGGCGAAGGGCCGCCGCCGTCGACCGGAGCGGGATGCGGGCCGGCCTCTTCGACCGTACACGTGTCCGCCGCGTCCGCCTCGCCGTCGGCCGGCATGCCCAGGTCGTGGGCGTTGCGGAGCAGGGCGCGGGTGCGGGCGTGGGCGTAGCGGACCCGGAACAGCGGGTTGGCCTCGCGCTGGGCGAGCAGGGCGGCGCGGGCGGGGGCGTCCAGGCGCGGGACGTCCTCGGCGGGCGGGCGGAGCAGGGCCCAGCGGGCGGCGTCGCGGCCGAGGGCGGATTCGAGGGCGGCGAGGGTGAGGGGGGCGGTGGGGCCGGTGCTGAGCTCGGCGGGGGTGGCGCTGAGGTCGGCGGGAGTGGCCGGTTCGGCGACTTCGAGGGGCTCGGGCGGGGTGTCCGGGGCGGCCGGGAGTGCGCCGGCGGCCCGCAGCAGGACGTTCGCCACCTCCGCGACGAGCGTGCCGCGTACGGCGCCGTCGGTCGCGGCCACGGTCACCCGCTCGTCGGCGAGCCCGTCGCCGTACCCGTATCTCTCGCGCTCCTCGCGGACCCTGCGCACCACCACGTCGTACGCGCGCGAGCTGAGCGTGATGTTCAGGAAGCCGGCGCCCGCGATCTGCACGCCCGCGATGCCGGGCTCCCGGGCGAGCCGGCGGCGCAGGATCTCCGCGACTTCCCGGGCGGTGCGTCCGGCCGGCCCGGCCAGCTGGAGTGCCACGTTCGTGGCGTAGTCCCCGCAGCCGGGGCGGGGCGGCCGCTGCACCACCACCTTCTCGGGCACCTCCACGGCCAGCTCGGCCGCGTCCACGGCACGGCGCACCGTGGTCAGGACGGTGCGGGACAGCTCGGCGGGGGTCACGGGAAAAGCGTAGGCGAGGGAGGGGGTGGGGAGGCGAGCGGGTTTACGGCCCGGCGTGTGGGCCGGGGCACGGTGGGAGGCGCGCTCAGGCGCCGGAACCGGGTCCGGGGGTGGCGGCGGCCTGGTCCTGGGGCTGGTCGGGCGGCTGGTCCGCGCGGTGCTCCCCCGGCACTCCGGACGGCGGCCCGGGTTCCTCCGGCGCCTCGACGGGGCGGGGGCCGCGCCGGACCAGCCGGCGCACCGTCTCCACGAGCAGCGCGGGCTCGAACGGCTTCGCCAGATACGCGTCGACCCCGCCGGGCCCGCTGACCGCCTCCGGCAGGTTCCCCGCGCTGATCATCACGATGCCCACCTGCCGCGTCCGCGGGTCCGCCCGCAGCCGCATCGCGGTCCGCGCTCCGTCCAGCCGGGGCATCACCACGTCGAGCGTCACCACGTCCGGCTGCACCGAGTGCACGATCTCCAGGCACTCGGCACCGTCAGCCGCGGTCACCACCTCGAAGCCCTCCAGCTCCAGGTTGACCCTGATCAGTTGCCGGATCACCCTGTTGTCATCGACAACAAGCACCCGGCCGGACGCTCCCGCCACACCCGAAATCGTAGGCGCCCCCCTCGCGATGCGTCCGCGTTTTGCCCATTTCTTCCCCGCGACGGGTGAACCCGGCCCCCACCCACCGGCCCTCCCCTCGCACCCCCGAAACCCCGTACACGTCCACCCTCCCCAACCTGCTAATGTTCTTCCCGTCGCCCCCGTAGCTCAGGGGATAGAGCAACGGCCTCCGGAGCCGTGTGCGCAGGTTCGAATCCTGCCGGGGGCACACCTGAAAAGCCCGTTGACCTGCGGAAACGCAAGTCTGACGGGCTTTCATTTTTGCCAAGACATATGGCCAGTGAGGCCGTTGCACTTTTCGCCACGCACCATCGAGCAGGCCGCTGACCAGGCACTTTCAGACGCGAGTGGTTCATCGACCACCCAAACGAGGGGCACTTTCGGCAGCCTGTGGCGTATTCGTGACGCGGAAGGAAGACCGCCGGGCAGGACGCCCAGGGCGCATACGAGCGAGACGTGCCGCCGGTAGACCCTGCTGGAGCGCCTTGAAATCCCGGCTGTCTTGCTGCGGAAACGGAGTTCGCATCGTCACGGAGTGCGACGGCGTCAGCCGCGGCGAAGGGTCGCGCTACTCGTAGTCGCCCAGGAATTTGTCGATGCGGTCATCCGCGACCGTCTGGCGCCCGTAGAGACACTTCGCATAGGTGCGCAGCAGCGTCTCGACGGTGTTGCCGGCTCGTTCGGCGACCTCGGTGGGATCCACTCCCGCGTTCAGCCACGTCGACAGCGCCGAGTGCCGCAGGTCGTACGCGCGAGCAACAAGAGGCGATTCCACCAGATCCGGTGGGAGCGCCAGCACGCGCGCGTCTCGCAAGGTCGTGCAATAGCCGCTGGAACCCAGCACCCGCCCCCGCTCGGTGAAGAACATTCTTCCGTCGGCCGCCGTGCCGAACGTATCGACGCTCTGCCTCCAGATCGTCACCAATTGTGGCGGCAGTGGCACCACACGAACCGCTCCGCTCCTCCGGCTCTTCAGACCGCGCTCATCATGGTTACGGCCGCTGTCCGTGTACTTCTTGCCAGCTTGCGGACGAGTCTCATGCAGCACGAACCGGCCCCAGCCGTGAGCCGGCAGAACACAGTCCTGGTACTTCACGGCCACGGCTTCCTCGGGCTGCAGACCGGCGTAGTGCATCCCCGCGAAGAACCCCACCAGCCGCCGCCCCCGAGCCCGCCCGTACAGCCCCACGTACGACAGGGCGTCCAGCAACGAGCGCGCCTGGCCTGGATTCACCAGAACTCGCGGATCGACCTCCTCGTCGTCCCTCGGCGCCTGCCAGCGGATCTCGGGAGTCAGGTCCTCGCCGGCGCCGCCCCCGCCGAACGCGTAGCCGACCGCATTCACCAGCGCTTTCCTACCGTGGCGTTGCGTGCTTCCCGGCACCGCAGATCCATCCGCTCGAACGCTCAGCGACCGGATAACCCCCCTTCATCACTTCCGGATCCAGAAGATCGTCCACGGGCCGCGTCGCCCGAGCCACCCAGCGCAGCGCCACCCGTTCGTCGCCCGGCACCTCCCGGTTCGCCGGACGCGGCACCACATACGCCCGAAGCCGCAGCGCCCGGCGCAACAGCTCCTCGTCGGGCCGCAGCGTCCGTCCTCTGATCATGGCCAGCGTGATGGCGCACAGTCCCTCGTTGTCTTCACAACGTGTCTTCGCCGCGGTCTGCCGCCAGCGCACGTCCATGTACTCCAGCGCGAAGTCATACCAACTCCGTCCAGCAAAAGGCGAACTGCGACGACCGGCCACGGCAACCCCAGGGCCACCGCCCGCACCGGCTTCGCGCCTCACAGCGCTCACCAACTCAACCGCCAGCTCATCGGCCACGCGCCTGACACTCGCCGACGTGCCTCTGCTGCGCCCACCGCGCCCGGCCTCCCTGGGCGCTTCCCCGCACTCACCTTCCTGGCACGCCCTGCCTCATTCCGCATGACGCTCGCCGCCTCTCTACCTGTTCAACGATCGACGCGGAGGAGTCGTGCCGCTTACCCGGGATCCGCCGACCAAACGATCAGTCGGCGACGATCCAATAGCTGACCGTTACAGCGCAACGCCATACAGGACCGCCTCCCGCAGGCTCGCCTCTCCCCGGCCGCGCGGGGCATACTGCATGTATGCAGCCAGGGGTGCGTTACGCGGACATCCGCCCGTACACGGTTCCCGAGTCGCTCAGCGAGTTGGCCGGGCCGACGAGCGGGATCGTCAGCCTGCCCCTGAGCCTGGACTGGTCCCAGCAGAGCCGCTACGACCTCGCCATCGACAAGGACAGGCGTCGCCTCTACGAGACAGTCATCCGCGAAGCTATGGACGTCACTGAGCTGCGTGGATTCCTCGACGAAGGATTGCTGCTGCGTCTGTGGCCCTCGCTCTGGCTCCCCGTACGCGCGAAATCGCTGTGGCAGGAGAGATTCCCCCAGCTGAGGTCTGCTGCCGCCGCATAGTGTGATCCGCATGGACCACCTCCACGCCCGTCTGACCCGGATCGCCCTGGCGGCCGCAGCCGGGGACGGCTTCGTACTCGCCGGCGGATACGCCGTCCAGGCCCACGGCATCTCCGCGAACGTTGACCCTCCGCACCTACACGGCCAAGGCGAACAGGAACGCCACGTCTGGCATTTCTGTTAGAACTGGCGGACGCGGCCCAGTCCGCCCTCAACCGGCCTGAGTGGCGCGTCACGTCCACTCGTCGGCTTGCTCCTCCATGTGCCTTAGCACTCGCTGGACAGCCGCCTGGAGCCGGTCCGGCGGGTAGCCGTGCCTGCGCAGCAGCCGCAGCACACGCGCCACGACGCGGTCCCGGGCCTGGTCCTTCAGCCGCCAGTCGACCGTGGTGACACTCCTGACCTGGCCGTACAGCTCGCGCGCGAGCCGGGCCAGGACCGGCTCCCCCATCATGTCGGTCACCAGCGGGTCGACCACGAGCGCGTCGTAGAAGGCGAGTTCGTCCTCCGTGAGGTCCAGCCGCCCCGCCCGCTCACGGTCGTCGGACACCTCGCGGGCCAGGCCGACCAGGGACGCCATGACCTCGGAGGCCGTTACCAGGCCGTTGGCGTAGCGGTCCACGGTCTGCCGCGTCCTCCCGGTGAGGGCCTCCTGGCGGACGACGTTGTCCGGGTGCGCCTGCCGGATGTCCCGGAGCAGCGTGCGGCGCAGCGCCTCGACGGCGAGGTGCGGGCGCCGGCTCGCCCGGAGCCGGTCCAGCAGGGCGTCGTCCGGATGGGAGAGGTCCGCTCCGGCCAGGCCGGCGGCGTCGTACAGGTCGGCCGGGCCGCCGGTGTCGTCGGCGGACGCGGCCAGCTTCTCCCGCGCGGTCCGCACGGCCTCGAAGAAGCGGATGTCCGGCAGCAGCTCCCGCACACGGGCGTCCGCCGGGCACAGCGAGAACGCGCCGCGCATGAGGTCCACGTACCGCGTGAACCGGTCGCCGCGCCGGGCCGTTCCCGGCGGCGAGCCGGGCTCGGGGGCGGCGAGGTGGTCCAGTGCCGCCGTCACGGCCTCCCGGTACGCGTCCGGACCGCTCCCGTCGCGGATCTCCCGCCACGGGCAGCCGGCCAGGACGTCCAAGAGCCGCCGGTGGTTGTCCCGTACGGTCTGCACCGCGTGCGCGACGTCCGTGACGGATGCCCCGCTGTCCCGCTCCTGCCCGGTGGCGTCGGCCAGCACCTCGGCGAGCCGCCGGCCGACGCCGCGGTAGTCCACGACCAGGCCGGACGGTTTGCCGTCCCACCTGCGGTTGACCAGGGTGACGGCCTCCAGCAGCGCGGGGCCGCGCATCGGCTGGTCCAGGTAGAGGGTGTGCAGCGGCGGGGCGTCGAAGCCGGTCAGCAGCAGTGACCGGACGATGACCAGTTCCAGTTCGTCGTGGGGGTCCACGATCCGCTGCTGGATCGTCGCCGGCCCTCGCGGCGTGCGGACATGGTCGGTGATCTCGGGGGAGTCGCCGGGATGCCTCGTGACGGCCACCCGGACGCGCCCGTCGGTGTCGGACAGGTGCCCGGTCGCGGGGTCCCGCCTGCCGGACCACTCCGGCCGCAGCCGCATGAGGGCGTCGAAGAGCCGTGTCGCCGCCAGCCGTGTCGAGGTCACCACCATGCCCTTGCCCGGCCGGCCGGTGAGCTTGGCCATCTCGGCGCGCCGCACGTCCCAGTGCGCGAGGACGTCCCGTGCCAGCGCCTCGGTCCGCGCGGGGGAGGCGGCCAGGTCGGCGGCATCGGGAACGAAGCCGACCTCCAGGTCGGAGCCGAAGTCCAGGCCGGGTTCCAGGTCGTCGGGCGGCGTCGGGAGCGGGCGCGACTCGTAGAAGACGGGCACGGTCGCGCCGTCGTCCACCGCCTGCGCCAGGTCGTAGGTGTGGATGGTGTCGCCGAACACGGCGTGCGTGCGGCCGTTCCGGTCGTCCGCCAGGGTGCCGGTGAACGCGATGAAGGTGGCGTTCGGAAGTGCCTCGCGCAGGTTGAGGGCGTGCCGAGCGCTCTGACCGCGGTGGGCCTCGTCGACCACGACGATGAGGTCGCGGCGGGCGGACAGCAGGGGGTGGCGGGCGCCCGCGTCGTGTTCCTCATGGGTGAGGCGGAACTTCTGCACGCTCGCGAGGACGACGCCGCCGCGGGCGTCGCCCCGCAGCAGCTGCCGCAGCTGCGTCGTGTCCTGGGCCTGTACGACACGGCCGACCGCCGCCGTCAGGGTGCTGCTGGCGGTGAAGGTGCTGTGGAGCCGGTTGGCGAGTTCGAGCCGGTCGGTGAGGACGACGAACATCGGATGCGGCAGTTCGGGCGCCCGCGCGGCCTTGCCGACGTAGAACAGCATCTCCTGGCTCCGGCCCGCGCCCTGCGCGTGCCGGACGACCCCGGCGCGGCCGTCCGTGGCGACGGCGGTCTCGGTGGCGCGGACCGCCGCGTTGACGGCGAAGAACTGATGGGCCCTGGCGAGGGTGACGGCGTCCACCGCGCCCGTCCGGCGTGCGGAGTACGAGAGGAAGTTAGCCACCAGATCGAGGAGCCGGTCGGGTGCGAAGGCGCCGGTCAGCATCCGCTCCAGGGCGCGCCCGTCACGCCGTTGCTCCCGGCGCAGCAGCGTGCCGTCGGGATCGGCGTGCCAGGGCGCCATGTGCTCCCAGGCGGTGAACGGGGTGCCCATCCGGGCGGTCGCGCCGTCGGAGACGAGCGTCACCAGGACGTGGGCGAAGGTGTCGGTCTCCGTCAGTTCCCTTCGGTAGGACTGCACTTGGTCGTACGCGTCCCGTGTGCCGTCCCCGGTGCCGGCCCGTTTCAGTTCGACGAGCGCGAGCGGCAGGCCGTTGACGTACAGCACGATGTCGAAGACGGCGGCGCGGCCCTGGGCACTGCGGACCCTGACCTGGCGGGCGGCGAGCAGGTCGTTGGCGTACGGGTCGGCGAAGTCGACCGGGCGTACCACCGCGTGCCGCTCCCCGCCGGCCGCCGCGTCCTGGTAGCGGACGGCGACACCGCTGACCAGCCGCTGGTGGAAGTGGTGGCTCTCGCCGAGGTCGTCCCCGGCGGCCCGCTCCAGCAGGCGGCCGACCGCGTCGTCCACGGACGGCCCGGGCAGGTGCGGGTACCGCCTGGCGATCGCCCGGTGCAGGCGCGGCCGCAGGACCAGGTCGTCCCAGCCGCTCCGCTCCCCGGAGGACGGCCCCAGCTCGGCCCCGTCGACCGGCCGCCAGCCGTACTCGCCGAGCAGTTCCAGGGTGTGCCCCTCCAGCTCCTGCTCGGTCGGCCCGGCGGTGCCCGCGCCGCGCTCGCTCATCCGGCCCCCCCCACCGCACGGGCCGCGTCCCCGACCGGCACCCGGCCGGAGACCAGTCCGGGGAGCAGGGTGTCGCGCAGTGCCGCGAGGGTGTCGTTCTCGGCCGCGGCCTGCGCCGCGCTCGCGTGCAGGGCCTCCAGCCTCGCGGACAGCCCGGCCCGCTCGCCCTCGGCCGGAAGGGGGAGGGGCCAGTCGGGCATGTCCCCCAGCGGAAGCCGGTCCACGGTGGCGCCGTGAAGGGTGCGGCGGCCGATCTCGTCCTGGAACGCGGGGCTGAGGTAGGCGTGCAGGAGCAGCGCGCCACCCGCCGAAGGGGTCTTCGCCCGCAGGAGTGCCATCCGGCGGCCCAGGCAGGCGCGGACACCGGGGGGCATGAGCGCGGCATGGCCGAGCCGGGTCTCGTACGAGAACAGCACGTCGCCGGTTCGCGGCTGGACGCGCCGGGTCCAGCGCGCGAAGTCCTCCTCGGACAGGTGGGCGGAGGCGGCCAGGTCCAGGCGGCCGGCGTCCAGGCTGCTGATGCTGAGGAACCACGGGCCGGACGCGGTCTTCACCGGCGTGGCGTGCGGGCCGTCGTGCAGCTCCGCGACCTCGCCCAGCTGGGCCGGAGGGCCCGCCGGCGCCACCGCGAACGACGCGTCGGCCAGCTCCAAACAGGTGGCGGCCGTGCGCGCGTTGGCCGCGATCTTGTCGTCCAGCGCCCCGAGGACTTCGGCGACGGCCCGCTGCTCGGGCAGCGGCCGGGCCGGGACCGGGAGACCGCCGAGGACGTCCGGGGTGACGTGCGGGACGCCCGTGGTCACGGCACGGGAATGCAGGAGCGCCATCATGGCCGGGTCCCGGAAGCAGTAGTAGAGGAACCTGGTGTCCGCGCGGTCCGGGTCCACCCGTATCCGGGCCTGGGCCGGTGACAGGACGTACCGTTCATGGATTTCGGCGGGCACGATTCCCACCTGGCCGAGCGTACCGCGCTGGGTGAGGACGAGGTCGCCGGGAACGGCGAGGTGGCGGGCGAGTGCCCCGTCCGCCGCGGCGGCCGGGACGAAGACGAGGCCGGCCGACGAGAAGTACCCGTCGCCGGCCAGGTTCTGGCCGCGGATGACCGGAACCCCCTCCGGTACGAAGTCCCGCTTTCCGAGGCGGGAGCCGAGCGGTCCGCCGACGAGGCCGTCCGGCGCGGCGAAGTCCTTCAGGGGCCGCGTGCGGACGGCCGTCACGACACTCTCCGCAACTGCGCGTCGACGACCCTGGCCAGCCGCTCGGACTCGGCGAACTGCTCGCGCAGCAGGGCGGTCAGCCGGGCGACCCTCGCCTCCGGCGGCTCGGCGTCCGGGTCCGCCGCCGTCTCGGCCGCGCCGACGTAACGGCCGGGGGTCAGCACGAAGTCCTGCTCGGCGATGGCGGACAGCGGCACGGTCGCGCAGAGGCCCGGCACGTCCGCGTACGGGCCGGCGCCGGGCTCGCCGCGCCAGGCCCGGACTAGGTCGCCGATGCGGACGATCTCCTCGTCGCTCAGCGTCCGCAGGGTGCGGGCCGCCATGAACCCCAGCTCCCGGGCGTCGACGAACAGCACCTCGCCGCCGCGTTCCCGCGCCCAGCCGACGCCCCGCCCCTTGCCCTCGGCAAGCAGCCACACGCACGCCGGGATCGCCGTGGTGCGGAACAACTGGCCCGGCAGCGCGATCACGCAGGCCACCAGGTCCGCTTCGAGCATCGCCCGGCGGATGTCCCCCTCACCGGACTGCCTGCTGCTCAGCGACCCGTTGGCGAGCACCACGCCCGCCCGCCCACCCGGGGCGAGCTTGCTCGCGGTGTGCTGGAGCCACGCGTAGTTCGCGTTGTTGACCGGCGGGGTGCCGTAGACCCAGCGCCGGTCCATCGCGAGGAAGTCGCCGCCCCAGTCGGAGAGGTTGAACGGCGGGGCGGTCAGCGCCACCTGTGCCTTGAGGTCCGGGTGCCGGTCGTCGCGGAAGACGTCGGCCTGCCCGCTGCCGAGACCGGCCTCGATCCCGTGGACGGCCAGGTTCATGTGCGCCAGCCGCCAGGTGGTGGCGTTCCGCTCCTGGCCGTAGAACGCCACGTTCAGCCGGTCGCCGCCGTGGCGGCTGACCGAGTGCGCCGCCTGGACGAACATGCCGCCGGAGCCGCACGCCGGGTCGTACACCCGCTCGCCCTCCCGGGGGCCGAGGACTTCCACCAGGAGCCGGACCACACTGTCCGGGGTGACGAACTCACCGCCCCTGCGCCCCTCCGAGGCGGCGAACTGGACGAGGAAGAACTCGTAGACCTCGCCGACGAGGTCCGTGTCGACGGGACCGCCGGCCTGTTCCTGGAACACCACGCGGTCGAGCAGCTCCACGAGGTCGGCCAGGCGCCGCCCGTCCACACTGCTGTCGGCGTAGATCTTCGGGAGGGTCCCGAGCAGGGCCGGGTTGTAGCCCTCGATCGCGCGCATCGCGGAGTCGATCGCCTCGCCGATGCCGGCCCCGCCCCCCGCGCCCCTCGCCAGGTCCACCACGTTCTCCCAGCGGGCGGCCGGGGGTACGTAGTAGACACCGGAGCCCGTGTACTCACGGCGCTCCTCCAGGGTCGCGAGCAGATCGGCCTCCTCCCATCCGCCCTCCGCACGCAGCTCGGCCTCCAGCTGCCGCCGCTTCTCGGCCATCGCCGCGGACACGTACTTGAGGAAGACCAGGCCGAGCACGTAGTGCTTGTACTCGGCGGCGTCCAGGCTGCCGCGCAGCTTGTCGGCGGCACGCCAGAGGATGTCCTTCATCTCCTCCGGGGACCGCTTCTTTCGTGGCGGCACAGGTGCCTCGCTTCTCTCGTGTCCGACGTCGTGCTTCCCCCATGGGACCACCGGCTACCGGCTCGGCCGCCGCCGCAACGCCAGCGCGCCGTCGGCGACCCCGGCGGCCAGGCGCTCGGCCAGCGCGTCCAGCGCGTCCAGTTGGCGCCGCACCTCGGCGCGATGCCGGTCGGTCTCGACGAGGACGGCCTCCAGTTCGGTGATCTCCTCGGGCGGCAGCTGCGGCAGGTCCATGTCGCGTACGCTCACCCGCCGCACCAGCGAACCGCTGCCGCGCTGCTGGTTCCTGGGTGCGGCCAGCAGCCGGGCCAGCGGGTGTGGGCCGATCCACAGGCTGCCCGGCCGGACCGGCCCACCCGCCGCCCGCTGCTCCTGGTGCTGCGCGTAGGCGGTGATGCGCAAGCCCTGCACCGGTGCCAGCAGGACGCAGCCGCCCGCGTCGTCCACGTGGGTGCGCACCCCGTGCTCGGTGAGCAGCAGGACGTCGCCGCGCTCGGTCACCGCAGCCTGCGGGTAGCCGGCGAGCGTCTCCAGGGCGATCCGTCGCCGGCCGATGGGCAGGGTGCCCAGCATCTCCTCCCGGCCGATGATGACCAGGCCGGTGTCGGTGACGTCCTCGGCCCGGATGCGGTGGCCCGGGAGGAGTTTCAGCTGGCCGGCCCGTACGTGCTCGTCGAGCCTGCGGTGAAGGACGGGGCCCTCCCGTTTGGCGATGCCCAGACCGCCGATCCATTCCCGCAGGTCAGGCAGCGCCGCGGCGGCCTCCCGGCGCGCGTCCAGGGACGCCCCGAAGTGGTCGAGCCCCCGCTCCGGGGAGGCCAGCCGGTGGGCGGGCAGCAGCGAACCGCCGTCCAGCAGGTGCTCGTCGCGCGGGCCCGCGGCCGCCACGGGAAGGTCGCGGGCCTCCTCGGACGCCGGGGCGTCCGCCGCGCCCAGCGCCTCGGCGACGCCCTGCGTCCAGCGCTCCCCGAGCCCCGTGCGCAGGGCGATCCGGTCGCCGTCCACTAGCCGCACCCGGCCGCGGCGGCCGGGCTCGGCGTCCCGCCGCAGGACGAGCAGGGCCAGCTCCGCGCCGGTGCGGAACGGGTGGATGCGGCGCGGGAGCTGGACGATCCCGGCGACCGCGTCCTCCAGGAGCAGGTACTCCCGCAGGTGGACGTTCGGGCTGCGGACGCCCGTCCGCCGGCGGACCAGGGTCCACGACGGCACGACCACATACGCGGTGCCGCCGGGCGCGAGCAGTCGCACCGCCTCGACGGCCCGGTTCAGCGGCCCGTCATCGGCCGTCTCGCGCTCCCCCGCCGCGTAGGGCGGGTCGGCGACGACGACGTCGGCCGCCGCGCACCCCTCGGCCCGCAGGGCGGGGACGTCGGTGTGCAGGCCGATGCCCCGGACGCCGTGCGCCCGCAGGCGGTGGCCGAGCAGTTCGCGGCGCAGCCCGTCCGGCTCGACCGCGGTGATCCGGCCGTGCCGGGCGTGGTCGAGGGCGAAGAGCAGGTCGCCCGTTCCGGCGTCCAGGCTGATCACGGAGGAGCCGGCGGCCGTACGGCGGACCAGGGCGGCGACCAGGTCCGCGACCACGGCCGGGGTCGCGTCCATCGCCAGGTCGGATTCGAGCCGGCCGACCAGGCCCAGTACGGCGTCGGCGGCGGCGCCCGGCGTCGGCGTACCGGCCAGCAGCTCGGCCACCGCCTGTTCGAGCTGTCCGGCCTGTTCGCGCCCTCCGGGCTCCCGGCCCGCGGCCGGGTCCGGCCGGTCGCCCGCGGCGCTGTCGGCGATCACGGCCAGGGCGGACCTGATCAGCGTCTCCGCCGGGACGCCGTCGTGTTTCAGCGCGACCAGCCGCCGCAGCCGCAGGGCCGCGCGGAAGCGGTCGCCGTACGTCGGCGTACGTCCGTCGTCCTCCCGCTCGGCCTCGGGGACGGGCCGGGCGTCCAGCCACTCGGCGACCTCCTCGGCGTCGAAGAGCGGCTTGCTCTCGGTGCCGCCCATGGCGGCCGGGAAGGACACGTGGCGGCGGCGCCAGTTGCTGACGGTGGGGCGGCCCACACCGGCGAGTTCCTTGATCTCGCCGAGGGTCACCGGCTCGAACCGGTGCGTACGCGCCTGCCGGGCCCCTTCGCCCGCCTCGCTCACCTGGCTCACAGCCGAATCTCCTCCTCTCCGGACAGGACCCGCGCCTTACGGGCCAGCACCTGCGGCACTTGGCCGAACTTCTCATGCAGCGCGGCCGTCTCGGGGCTGACGTAACCCATCAGCGTGAGTGCGGCGGCGAAGCGGGCCTCCAACGGTAGGTGGAAGATGCGCTCGTGGTGGGCGACCCGATTGCGCAGCTCCAGAAGTTTCTTCAAGTCACGGTGCAGTGTGTCGCGGCGGACGCCATGCGCCCGGAATAGGTGCTGGAGCGACGCGTTCCACAGCTGCATCTCGTAATGGCGCCCCTCGCCCCTTGCGAAGAGGCCGACCCAGAAGCCGAACGACAACTGCGCCACGATGTCGCAGGGAGCATCCGGCCTGCGCATCGTGCGCAGCTTGTCTCGGGCATCGGCGATGTTGCCCTGACCGACCTGGTGCAGTCGGATGCGCCGGTCATTCCACCAATCGTCCCGGCGGTACTTGCCCGTGAGTTGTCGGTGGACGGCGTTGCGATAGCAGATCTCCAGGTCCCGCAAGACGCTGTATAAAGCCCGGCTGACCTCGGCATCCCACGCGTACAGGCGCAGCGCCACCGTGGCGTCGTGCTCGGATACCGCTAGGAACGGTTGAAAACGCTCGGCCGACATGGCCCGTACCAGTTCCTGCTCATCGCTCCGCATGGCTACGCCCCCTGTGTCCGACGCAGATGGCAGGTAGCTGTGCTAAACTCTTCTGCGTACGCCTTGGAACCTCTGTCACTGCACGTGGTTGCACACAGCCCGAGGCAATAAGCACGATCTGGCTCCCTGCCCCGAGGTCCGCCCGCAGCGATCAGGCGGACTCCGGGGCATAGCTGTATCCCGGGACACAGCCGTTGAGGCTGGGCGACGTTCACCACTTCGACCAAGGCCAACGATAGCAGCGGCGCTGCCATCAATGCCAAATTTTCAGGTACCCACACCTGAGAAGCCCACTTCTCAGCAGAAGCGTGGTTCGGGTTACGCCTGCCTGACCGCCTGGAACGCGCCACCCGCGGCACGCTACGAACGCGACCGCCCAGGCAACTCGTCCACGTCTCGACATCAGGAAACTCGGCAACATCCCCGACGGCGGCGGCCACAAGATCCACGGCCGGGCAGCCAGCTCGCGCAATAGTTTCGCCCACCGCGGTCCCACCGTGCCCCGCAGAATCCACGGCCGCCCCAACCTGCGCTACTCCTACCTGCACACCACCGTCGACGACCACTCCCGCCAGGCCTAAAGCGAGATTTACCTCGACGAGACGTAGCAGACCGCTACCCCCTCCTGGACCCGCGCGCAGGCGTTCTTCGCATCCGCCGGGATCAACGTCGAGCGTGCCCTGACCGACAACGGCTACTGCTACCGCTCACGACTTGGCGCGACATCCTGGCAGCGGTCGGGATCACCCACAAGCGCACCTGGCCCTACCGGCCCCAGGCCAACGGCAAAGTCGAGCGCTTCAACCGCACCCTGCTCGACGAATGGGCCTACGCCCGCCCCCACCGCTCAGAGACCAAACGCCGCGAAGCCTCTGCACGATGGCTCCACACCTAACCACCACCACTGCGAACACACCGCCCTGGGCGGTCACCCACCCGCCACCCGTGTCCCGAAGCTCACAGGGCAATACACCTGGCCATCCCGGTCGGACGCATCTGCGGCGTTTGCCCTCCCATTGCGCTTCCGGTCGGCTATAACCAGGTCCTGGCGGAATAGATCAGGGTGGCTGTCGAACCTCCTGTAACTACGCGGAGAGGGCCTCGGCCGGGTCTCAGAACAGCGCCATGCCTCAGATGTGCTGTTGAGGAGCGGCGAGCTGCCAGCGTTGGGGGAGCGGTTCTAATGACGATCAGGCGAAGGAGCGTGTTGGGCCGGTGTTCGTGTGGGGAGGGGCGGGGGCGTGAGCGGGCAGGGAGAGTCTTTCGAGGCGTCGGCGTCTGCGGTTGGGTACGTGTACCAGTTCCGCCGGGCATTGCTCTCATGCGTCGAGCAGCTCCGGGTGGGCATCGACTGGAGTCTTGCGATCGAGGCCGGCGACGACATCGAGGTGCAGGCAGACCAGCAAACTGGCTTGTGGCAGCTCAAGCACCGTAAGCCGGGTACGCGGCTGACCGATTCCAGCACGGACCTGTGGAAGACACTGCGGATCTGGTCGACGGCCCTGAACTCGGGCACAGTCCATTTCGACACCACGGACCTGTTCTTGCTGACAACCGCGGACCTGGCGGAGGGCAGCGCCGCCTCCCTTCTGCAGCCGACCTCCTCCGGAGTACGCAACGAAGCCAAGGCCCTTGAGCTGCTACAAGAGGCGCGGACCGCTTCCACCAGCGACACCAACGCCAAGGCATACAAGGCATTCGACCAGCTCAATCCTGCTCAGCGCGCGCTCCTGCTGTCGCGGATCCAAGTACTGGGGAAGGCGCCCGATATCGACCAGGTCAAGGACCTCCTGCGCGGAGAAGTCGCCTTGGCCGTCGACCGGGGCCTGGCAGACGCCTTCATCCAACGTATGGAGGGCTGGTTCCTCCAGCGCGCCGTGCAGCAGATGCGCAGCCCAGCGCCGAATCCGATCAGTGGCGCCGAGTTCGACGAGGCATTCACTTCGCTGCGTAACCAGTTCCGACCGGAGAATCTGCCCATCGACCTGGACGTGGCCTCGCTCACCGGCACCGTGGATGACCACGCCGACAAGGTGTTCGTCTCCCAGTTGGGCCTGGTCGGCGTGAGCGAGGCTCGCATCCGCATCGCAGTCCGCGATTACCTGCGAGCCTACGAGCAGCGGTCGCGCTGGCTGATCGAGAACCTGGTGCAGCCCGGCGAGATCGGGCGGTACGAACAGCGTCTGGTAGAGGAGTGGGAGATCAAGTTCGCGATCATGGAAGACGAACTGGGTCCCCACGCCGTCGAAGAGGAGAAGCGGCTGCACGCTCGCCGCATCTACCGGTGGGTGGAGGAGTCTGCACGGTTCCCGATCCGCCCGCAGTGCGACGAGGCGTTCTTGACCCGAGGCTCGTATCAGATGCTCTCCGACGAGCAGCGTGTCGGCTGGCACCCCGACTTCGTCAGCCGCCTGATAGCCCTGCTTGAACCGGTGACGGCCTCATGACGACGCCCCTCACGTTTTCACTCAGCCGCGAGGAGCGGGCACTGTACAACGACGCCTTTATGGCACTGGTGTGCGCCCGTGCTGTGCAGGGGCATCGCATGCAGTATCAGCAGCGTCCCTGCCCGGTCGCCATCGCCGTTACCGCCGCGGTGATGGCACTGCAGCCAGCAGTGAGAGAAGTTCTCCCCACGACGCTGAACGCGAACTTCCCAAAATGGGTTGGTGACCATCCAGCCGTGCGCGTGCTAATGACCCGCAGTGCCACCGCCCTGTCCGCGGTCGTGCGCCCGGGTCTGCTGTTTGCCCTGCAGACAGGTGTTCTGGCGCTTGAGCCGCCCGGACGGCTGAACCTTCCTGGCCGCCGGATTCCGGCCACGATCAGCGGCGAATCCGCACAAGTCGTCTCCGTCCAGAAAGCCGCCTACCTGCTGGGGCGATGGCTTCCCAGCGCCGGCAGCACGAGCACCGCACTGACATTGCTTGGAGTTAGGCCGTGACCTTCCAGATTGCTTCGGTGACCGTCTACGGCCGAGGGGCCGACCAGGTTCGCACCTTGTCGTTGCGGCCCGGTGAGCTCAACATCGTCACCGGGGACTCACGGACCGGCAAGACGTCCATCTGGACCATCGTCGACTATTGCTTGGGCAGCACGGACTATCCGGTGCGGGCTGGAGTGGTGCGTGACTACGTGGCTGTGTACGCGGTCACCCTCCTACGGGACGGCCAGCAGGTGTTCGTCGCGCGCCCCGCCCCCGAGACGGGCTCAACAACCGCACCCCGGCTGCACGTGGCCTTCCAGTCCGCCGACACTGCGGTGCCGGCCAAGAGCGCCCTCGAATTCGCTGTGCCGCTGGACACCGCCCGGGATCTGCTCTCGGATTTTTGCGGCATCGACCGTTCGGTCGCGATTCCGGCTTCGGGCGGGACCACGCTGATACCTTCCATTCGCCACACCCTCTTCTTCTGCCTGCAAGCCCAGAACGAAGTCGCCAACCCCGACCATCTCTTCCACTCCCAGGGCCAGGAATGGCGTCCGCGGGCGATCCGCGATGTCCTGCCCTACTTCCTTGGCGCCGTCGATCCCCAACAGGCCCTGCTGCGCAACCGTCTGCGACTGCTGCGCGCGGACCTCAAAGCCACGCGGTCGCGGCTGGAGGAGGCAGCCCGTGCCACACCCGCCTCTGGCCAGGCCCTGGCACTGCTGACCGAAGCAGCCGATGCCGGTCTGCTGGAGTCGCCGCCACCAGCTGAGCCTCCCTTGGAAGAGGCGCTGCGCCTCCTGGGCGAGGCCGCTGAGCAGGGGCCGGCCCGCACCGAGCCCCCTGGACCCGATGATCCGGCCGCGGAGCTGGATGCCGAGCGCCGACAGCTACGCGCGCGGTTCGGGCAGACACGCGCTCGGATCAGCGACCTGAAGCAGAATCTCAGCGAGAGCAGCAGCTACCTTGTCCAGGCCGCGGACCAGCGCGAACGACTGGCCTCGCTGAACCTGCTGCGCCTGACTCCCGACGGCGAAAACGACAGGTGCCCGGTCTGCGAGGGCCAGGTGACCCCGGCCCGTCAGACGATGCAGACCATCCGCGCGGATCTCAGCCGCCTAGAGGCCGATGTCGCGTTCGTCAACAGCGACACCTCGCAGATCCAGGCCATGCTGGCCGACGAGGAGGGGACACTTCGCGCCCTGCAGACAGAACTGAACCGCAACCGGGAACAGGCCGAGGAACTGCTCGCCGGCCAGCGGGCCGCAGCCCGGTTCGCCGATCACGCGCTGCGAGCTGCCACCGTCCAGGGCAGGATCAGCCTATATCTGGAGAACGCGGCGCGAGCTGAACGCACCACCCCGGTCATCGACAACCGCGACGACCTCATGCGCCAGATCGACGAAGTCGAGCGCGCCCTCAGCGAGGACAGCCAAAGCGACCGCTTGGCGAGCAGCATCTCCCTGATCAGCTCAAAAATCTGGGATAAAGCCCGCCGGCTGCATCTGGAGCACTCTCAGCATCCGATACGGCTCGACATCCGTCGCCTGACCGTAGTCGCCGACACTCCCACCGGCCCTATCCCACTGAGCGAGATGGGAAGCGGCGAGAACTGGGTCGGCTACCACGTGGCCGCCATGCTCAGCCTCCACGAGTGGTTCGCGGAGCACAGTGCGCCCGTCCCCCGCTTCCTCATTCTCGACCAGCCCTCACAGGTGTACTTCCCCTCCGACTACTCCGGCACCGGCATCGAGCTGGCCGGCGAGGACCGCGCCAACTTGCTCCGCGTCTACACCGCCATCCAGCAGACCGTCGAAGAACTCGAAGGCGGCTTCCAAGTGATCGCCATGGAACACGCCGACCTCGACGACGACACATTCCAGTCCGCCGTCCTGGAACGCTGGCGAGCCGGCAGAGGAGCTCTCGTCCCCTACGAGTGGATCACCGACGCCGCTGCCGAATGAGACGCCAGGGATCGCGGACCGCGCGATGTCGCCGACGCGCTGACCATAGCTTTCCCCGCTACCAAAGCCCTCGAAATCGCTCGCAAGGCGCACTATACGGGTTCCTCGAAGTCATTGCCCGCACCACGGGGCACCGGCCACCCGCGCGATAACTGAATTGACGTGACATGCCGATCCTCCGCAAAGCCGATGCAGGCGTCATCAAAGCGGCCTGCAACACCGCCCCGATGCCCAGCAGAGCCTGGTCGCCCACGTATTCCGCTTCTACGCCCGCACCAGAGCCCACTTCCCGGATGCCCGCCACCAGCCATGGTCCGCCTTACCCGGCTCGATGACGAGCACTACTGTGGACAACGATGTCGAGGGACTGAACGATCGGGAAGCACGAGCAAAGTCGCCTCTTGTTACCGAATGGGCGATTAACATTCAGGACCCGATTGTCACGGGGCGGGGCAGCTCTCTGTTTGCACGCAGGAAGCCCTGCACTTGCTCCATATGAGACGAGAAACCCACAGGACTGTGATCTGCCAGCAGGTCAAGGTGGTCTGCGGGCCAGTCTTCCGGGGTCCCGCGAAGGAGAACCAGCCTCTGGTTAAATCCGTAGTCGGCTTTATCGATCCTCTGGACGAGCGACAGAGCGTGGTCGATTCCCGCGTCGGCGGCTTGGATGAGGACGGGCCGTTGCGGGGCGTCCACTCTTGCGGTGGGACGCACCTCTGAGCCGAGCGGCAGCTTGATAATGGGCCGCCGGGTGTACTGATAGTGCCCACTATCTAGGAATTCATACAGCTGCCGAATGAGCTTGCTTTCCCGCTCCGGAACAGCCAGGTATCGAAGGCCGTCGGCGGTGAGCATGGCGCTTGCAATGTCGGAGGCGAGCTGTTCGGCTTGTCTTACCGGGCGGCGGCCCACGATTCGGCCGTCTACTTCACGGAGCTTGAATGAGGCCAGCAGCTCGGCCCACGCCGTGGCCGCCCTGGTGGTCCCCCAGACGTCGACGCCTGCGTCGGCGAGCCGGGTAGCGGTAATTCCTCCGTCGCTTGCCAGTGCGTCATCATCGGACACACGGATCAAGACAGTGACTCCATCACCGTCAGCGAAGTACTGGCGCCCGGTCAGGGCGACGGTGCCGGATCTGCCGCCTGGGGCCATGTGCCAGCACTTCAAGACTTCAGCTAGTCGTTGATCGACGAATGCTGGAGTGCTCACGGGTAGTCCTCCAGTCCGTCGAAGGTCGCTTGCGTGGCGGGGAGGGCCGGCGGCACCCATGCGTAGTTTCCCCCAATGGTCATCTTGCACTCAGCGATGAAGTCCCGCACCACGCGTTCGTACTCTTCATCCATACTGGCGAGGGTGGCGTTGGCGATCGGGTCAGGTGCGTGACGTATGTCGTCCGGGGCGTACACCTCACCGTTCCCTGTGTCCACGCTCCATTTGTGCTTGTGTGTGCGGGTGAGGTAATCCTCGCCCGCGCCACGGTCTCGGTGGGTGCCCCGGATGTCGAGTCGCCTCAGACACGCTTTGCCCGTCGGATGCAGCAAGAGCAAGCTGTAGTCCCACGGCAGGTCAAGGCCGATCCTCACACGCAACTCCAGACGGCACGAGAGATCGATCTTGATCGGAGCCGAGGCTTCGACATGGACGGCCGCGCTCGTCTTCCTCGGCACGTTCTTCTGCTTCCAAACCAGCGGCGTGTTCAGTGCTCCTCCTACCGTGCCGCTGAGGATCTTCTCTGCCAGTGCATCTGTCATTTCATCGCCAGGCTGCACCTGCCCCCCTTCCCCACATGCAAGGAAGTGAGGATACCGCCCCCAGAAGCTTCAAGACGGCGGCCCGAGGACATAGGTACGTGGGACTCCCCCGTTATATGGACATGGCGTCAGCGACGCGCCGTATACAAGGTCAACACGACCCGGTGGTTCGCGGAGGCGAGTCATGCCTCCGTCGAGAACTCGAGAGGGCTGCCAGCAGGTCCCGGGCCTGATGGAGGTTGATCACCGACCGCGGATCGACCGACCTGGCCTGCTTCGGCACCCGCCAGCGGATGACTACCCAGCTTCCCCTGCTTCATCGCGTAGTAGAGGAGTTCACCAGGACTTTGCGCTTGCGCCGCACCGTCTCCGGTGCCGCCGGGTTCCCGGCGCGATTGAGGCCCAACGCCCCCAGGGCATTGCGGGCCAGGACCGGGTCGTGGAGGTCGACCAGCGGCCTGGATGCCTTCGCTACCCACGCCTGGACCAGCCGGTCTCGAGCGGGGATGTCGTGCTCGCTCACGCCAGCGCCCAGGAACGCAGCGCTCGGTGCAGTGCCTCACCGCTCTCGTTGCGCGTCGTTGCCGCCCGCCCCACCCAGTGATCCCGCGCATAGGTGACAGCGAACGCGTACCAGGTCAGTTCCGACGGCCCCCGTGACCCGTAGGGTCCCGGGCTGGACGGAGCCAGTCCCACCCGGATCGCCCGCGCGAGTCCCGCACCGAACTCCCCCGCCGCCGCGGCCAACCCCGGCCGCGCTCTGCCTGGACGTCGTGCCGGAACTCCCGCCCCTGCTGGCGGCCGATCACCAGGCCGCCCACCGCCCCGGCCACCCCGCCCTGCACCAGACGCTGCACCATGCCCATTCCCGCACGCCGAGGAGGCAGGACTGCCCACCACGCAAAGCCGCTATCCGCACCGCTCCCCTAACGGCCCAACCCCGACCCGCGGGTGTCCCAGTCCTGCCGGCGGAAACCAAGGTCACCCAGCGCAACCATCAACCGCCCGCGCCTCATCGCACTCCTGCACGCCCCCCAACGCCGGTCCCAGTCAGGGACTGCCAGCGGCACCGGGACGGGTACGAATACCGGACGACTGACCAACACGGGCAACCTGACAGCCCCTCATATGCGAGTTCGAAGCAAGTGGCGTATTTGTGGCGCGAGTCCCATGACGAATCGTCAGATAATGCTCTGACCTGCGGAAACCTCTGGGACTGTCACGGCCTCCGGAGCCGTGTGCGCAGGTTCGAATCCTGCCGGGGGCACTTCGCAGAAGGTGCCGACAGACCCCGCCACCAGCGAAGTTGCTGGGTGCGGGGTCTTTGTCTTTGTGCAGGCGGATGCGGGCGAGGGCAGCCGTCTGACAGTGAGCCTCTTCGAGATGGCCACCGATCGGGTGAAGCTCTGCGAGCCGCAACGAGCGAGGCCCCCGGGCCGTTGATCGAGATGTCTGATGTCTCAATCACATTGCTCGGGGGCCTCGTTGGTCATCCATCCTTCCGCACTCGACCTGCCGCATGCGCTCGTCGAGTGGGTCACCATGCTGATTGTCACCCGTGAGGGCGACCGGCGCTGCAAGCTGCGTCCGTCTCAGCGCGCGATGGTGGCACTGGTGTACCTGCGCGAACACACCACACTGGCGAAGATCGCTGCCGGGTTCGGGATCGGTGAGTCGACCGCCCACGCCTACATCAGAGGGGTCGTCGACCTGCTCGCCGAACGCGCACCCGGCCTGCTGAAGACGCTGCGCGAGCACGATCCTGACTTCGTCCTCCTCGACGGGACTCTCGCCGAGTGCGACCGGGTCGGCGACGGCCGGGCCGACTACTCCCACAAGCACCGGCGCCACGGCGTTAACGTGCAGGTCGTCACCGATCCCGGCGGCCGGCTGCTGTGGCTCTCGACCGCCCTGCCGGGCCGCACCCACGACCTGACCGCTGCCCGCACCCACCGGATCATCCGAATCTGCGAGCGCCAGGGCGTTCCCATCGTGGCCGATCTCGCCTACCAGGGCGGCGGCCCCTGGCTGACCACGGGCATCAAACGCAGGCCCCTGCGGGAACTCACCCCCACCGAGAAGACCGGCAACCGTGCCCTGGCTGCGACACGGGCACCCGTCGAACGCGGCGTCGCCCGTCTGAAGTCCTGGCGGATCTTCCGCAGATCCCGATGCAGTCCAAACCGCATGACGTCAATCGCCAAGGCCGTCCTCACCCTGGAGCTGCAACGCTGAAGAAACTCAGTTGGACGAGGAGGCACTCGGGCGGGCCATCGCGGTGCATCTCGGCATGCCCGGGTTCGGGGAGATCGCGGGCCGCACCAGCACTACCGGCGGCCCTGCCAGCCGCCCCAGTCCCCGGGTGTGACCTAGACCACTTCAGACTGACAAAAGACCAGCTCACAGGTTACCCGCTAAGACGGGAACGAGAATCTTGCTCCGGCGTGACGGACTTCGCGCCTCGGCTGCGTCTTCACCGTGACCGCCCACTTCTTCGGCGGTCATCGGACTCGGGCCCCACTGGGCACGGGGTCCGAGGCGATCAAGAGAAAGGAGGGCGCCGTCGATGACCTCAATCGGCGACTCCTTCCACCTGCACCACCCTTCGACGTCGACTCGACGAGCGCACGGCAGGACCAGCCAGGCCCTGCCCGCTCGGACGGCCGATACCGAAGGCGCGACCGCCCGGCGGGAACACCACCGCTCGGGCACGGACACGGTCCACCCGGAACCGAGGCAGGCCGCCAGCCCTGCCTCCGCTCCGGAGGGACTCGCATGAGCGAGATCCTCGACGGCTCCCAGGAAGACTTCGAACTCTGGTGTCGCCAGAATGCAGAGTCTCTCCTGAGAATTGCCTATAGATCCGCTCGCAACCCTGTCACCGCTGAGGATGCAGTTCAAAAGGTCCTGTTCAGATTCTGGAGACACTGGGGCACGTTACGGCTCCGGGAATCTGTGAAGACCATCCCTGGATATGCGGCCCGGGCCGTGATTAATCAGCTTCGCTCGATAGAGAGAAGCGATATCAGGGACCGCGAACGCCTGACGGAGTGGCTTCGCAGTGAGGCAGAATCAATAGACGGCGATATGTACTCGGAAGTCGAATGGGAACTCGGCATCCCGCAGATTCTGGGGAAGCTGAATCCCACGTGGAAGTTGATTATCCAACTGCGCTACCTGGAGAAGGCGACCTTCTCCGAGATCGCTGATCTTCTGGGTATCTCAGAATCAACGGCCAGACGTTACGAGAAGCTTGCACGAGAAGAAGTAATGAAAGCCGGACAAGAATGAGCGGATCGAGAAAGGGGACCGGAATGGATGCCTTCGAGCGTCTTGCCCTGGCTTCCCAGTCTCCTTCCCCGGGAATCGTTCGGCCCCACACGGAGACCTTCCTGGCCCGGGTATTCGACGGGCTGGGGTTCGCCTCCACCGCAGTTCCTGCGACGGGGGCCGGCAGTTCGTCGGCCGGTCCCCGGCAGGTCGATTCCCAGGAAGGATTCAGTCAGGAGGTCAGCTTTCCTCCCGGGCGGGAGGAGCTTCTGGACGAGCTGCAGGCCCTCCTGCCTGCCACAACAAGAGAGGACGGCGGCAGACTCAGACGCATCGCGGAGATCGTGGAAGTACTCGACGGTGAAGAAGCAGCTCAAGCGTGGTGGTGTCACGCAGCATGGGCTGGCGACGAAGTGGCTGTCGCAATCGCCGAGGAACTCCAGCTTCATATCCAGGGAGAGCGGCCCAGCGTCCTCCCGAGCATCACATCGCCTGGCTCCTCAGATGAGGAAGGACTGATCTAAATGATGCGAATCGACAAGAATAACTACGAGGGGGTGAATACGGTGACGCGTCGCCCCTCTCGTCAAACCATCGTTAATTTGCTTATGGGCGTTAGGGCGACCCGACTGTCGATCCTGAGCATCATTGCAACTTTGTTGCACTGACGCTAGACCAAGGAACGGGGGAAGTCCGGGGGAAGCTGGTGGGCCTCTCACTCGACGAAGGGGTCGGGTGAGGGGCCCTTCGCATGGACCTGATCAGACGATCCGTCAAACTCCGCTTTTGCGTCACGAAGAGACGAACGTCACATCGTGACGGAGACGGTGCGGCGGCGGCGTCTTCTTGGTGAGTGACGCGCCAAGGAGGCCGACAGTATGGATATCAATCCGTCAGATGCGGAGATGCCCGAGATGCTGTTTGTGGAAGGGGTCGCCGAGGTGATCCCAGACGCATTGGAAGCCAAGCCGGCTGAGAAACTTCTGAGCAATCGGGCGAAGGCGTGGAAGAACACGAAAAATGGAGCCGGCGTCGTCGTCCGCTTGACCGTTGGTGCCCTGATCCGGATCGGTCTTGAGGACCTCTTCAAGGACGACTTCCTCTGAGCCCGCCCAACCCTCGGACCGCCCCGCCGTTGCGTTGACTCGCAACGGCGGTTTTTTTGTCACAAATTGTCGCGGAGAAGGCAACCTAAGCGGCTAGTTCAGAGAAGGGTTCAGCGCGGACAACGTACTCGCCGAGTCCTGCAACGCGACCTTCAGCCGCGAGCCCATACAAGGACGAAAGAGCTGGCCAACCGAGCGCGATGCCCGACTCGACGCCTTCCGCTGGCTCCACCGCTACAACGCCCGCCGCCGACACGCCTGCCTCGGGCAACGATCACCAATCACCTTCGAGAACGCCGTCCAACTCATACCAACTACGCTGGCACCAACCGAATAGCCGGTGTTCAGGATTCGGGGTCGAGGCCAGCGAGACGCGAGTGGCCGCGCGATTCCGGCACGTGTAAGCGCTACGGATACACGCCTCGTCTACGTCGCAGTCACGCGCGCCTGCCACCAACCGGACTTCGGAGGGCTCACGTGGATCGAGAACCAACCGGCTGCTGTCGGCAGCCATGACAAACCAAGCCGAGACTCTTGTGTGAAAGGGCCGGGAAGAGCAGAGGCGGCACGACGTCAGTCGCTCAGGCAAGCCTCGATCATCAGGGCGAGCCGGCGTTCCATCGCGGTCAGGGTCTCGGAGGACAGACCCTCGTCCTCGCCCAGGAGCGCGCCGATGCCGAAGAGGCCGAGGCCCAGGGTCAGGGATTCGAGCAGGCGGATCTTGGCCTCTGCTTCTGGATCCCCGGCGAGGAACTGGCGCCAGTGCTCCCGCACCCTTCGTTCCAGCTCGTGCTTGAGGAGCGTTCCGCCGTCCAGGTCGATGGACCGGACAAGGGCGAGCGCGGGTGTTCTGCGGTCGATGTCCTGCCAGTAGGCCATGAGGTCGGACGCGAACTCGGCGACATCCGTCAGGGGCTGTGCCTCGTCGACGTGGGAGTGGGCCACCAGCTCGAAGAGCGCCCGCTTGGAGACGAAGTACCGGTTGACCAGGGCCGGCGTGACACCCGCGTCGTCGGCGATGTCCTGGAGGGTCACATGGGCGAAACCGCGTTCCGCGAACCGTCGCGCTGCCGCCCGCTGGATGTCGTTGCGTGTCGCGGCGGAGTCCTTGGGACGGTGTGCGTCGCGCCCTTTCGGTCGGGCCCGTCGTGTCCCGTCCGATGGACCTCCGGCAGTCATACGAATCAGTCTGCCATAATCGTCGTTCATGTCCGGGCAGGCAGACTTTGGGCCGGGGCAGCCGCGGGGCGCGCGAGCCGGCGGGCCAGTGCCCGCAGGTCGGTCGACGGGTCGGTGAGTACCTCGGGTGCCACTACGGCGTTCGTGTCGAGGATTGCCTTCGCGGAGCGGACCGCTTTCGGTTCGTCGAGTCCGGCGACGGCAGCGAGCCGGCTTTCGCGGAGCCAGAACGCCACGAACCGCTCGGGGGTCGCGCCCTCCCGCACCACCACCTGGTCGGTCCCGCGTCCGCGGCCGAACATCTGCAGCGACTTGCCGTACTGATCGGACCAGAAGTAGGGCGCCTCGTCGTTGATGGTGGGTTGCCCGGCCATCGACGCGCCCACCGCCGCGCCGTGGCGCATGGCTACGTCCCAGTGCTCGATCCGCTCACGGACCCCGGTCCGCGGATGGATCTGGCTGGCCACGTCACCGGCCGCCCAGAGCCACGGATGATCGGTGCGGCCGTACTCGTCCACGACGACCCCGCCGTGGACGGTGGCACCGGTTGCGGCGGCGAGTTGGTCGTTGGGGACCACCCCGACGCCGATCACCACGGTGGCGGCGGGCAGCCGTTGGCCGCCGGTCAGGACGACCTCTTCCACGACGCCGTGGCCGGCGTACGTCTCCACGGTCCGGCCGTTGATGACCCGTACGTCGTTGTCCCGGTGCAGTTGGGTCATGAGACCGGCGACCGCGGGGCCCAGCGGGCCGAGCAGGGGAAGTTCCGTCGCCTCGACGATCGTGACGTCGATGCCCATCGTCCGGGCCACCGCGGCGGCTTCGAGTCCGATGAAGCCGCCGCCGACCACGACGAGCGGGCCGCCCCGGTGCAGGCCCGCGAAGATGCGTCGTGCGTCGGTCGCGGTGCGCAGGGTGTGTACGTTGTCCAACTGCTCTCCTGGTGTGCCCAGTCGGCGTGCGGAGACGCCGGTGGTGAGCAGCACCCGGTCGGCGGGCAGCTCGCCACCGCCGGCCAGGATGATCCGGCGGTGTTCCTCGTCGAGCCGGTGTACTCGTAGGCCGATGACCAGGTCGATGCCGTGCTCCCGGTAGTGCTCCGCGGGCAGGATGGGCCGCAGGGCCTGCTCCGGGTCGGGTTCCTTCGACAGCGGCGGCTTCTCGTACGGGAGGAGCGGCTCGGCGTCGACGACGGTGACGGCACCGTCGAATCCGCTGCGCCGCATCGCCATGGCGGCCGACACACCGGCGATGCTGCCGCCGACGATCACGTGGTGGGTCCTGGACACGATGGCCCTCTCGTTCAGAGTGTGTTGGGTTGCCGGGCCCCGGCCGGTCTACGGAGCCGTGGACCGGCTGGGCGTGCCGACGCTGCTGATGTCGATGACGGTCCCGGTCGCGGTGGCGGACTCCTCCCGTGCGGCGAGCAGGACGTACGAACCGACGTAGTCCTCGGGCCGGATGTCGAGTTGCAGGGCCGAGAAGGTCCGGATGGCCTCCCGGATCGGGAGGGCGTCCTCGATGGAGGTTTCCGCCAGGCCCATCGCCCCGGGACCGCGCAGGTCCGTTGCCATGCCGCCCGGGGCGACCGCGTTCACCCGTACGTCGGGGGCGAGTTCGTAGGCCAGTTGCCTGACCAGGCCGACCCCGGCGTGCTTGGACGCGACGTACAGGGGGCCGCCGCCGCGCGGGTAGAAAGAAGCGTTCGACAAGGTGAAGACGATCGAACCCCGAGACGCGGTCAGGGCCGGCAATGCGGCCTTGGCGCCGAGCAGATAGCCCTTCACGTTCACCGCGAAGAGTTCGTCGAATCCGGAGGCGAGTGCCTGCGGATCGCTCTCAGCGAGCGAGCGGTTGAAGTCCCACAGGCCCGCGTTGCCGACGAACGTGTCGAGTTTCCCGCGCCAGTCGACGGCGGCCTCGCAGGCGCGGAGGTTGTCCTCGTAGCTGGTGACGTCACCGACCACGGTGACCACCGACTCGCCGAGTTCGGCCTGGAGTTTGTCGAGTTTCTCCTGCGACCGGTCGAAGGCGACGACGCTCGCGCCCTCGGCGGTGAAGCGGTCGACGATGGCCCGGCCGAGGCCGGAACCGGCCCCGGTGACCACCACCGACGCATTGTCGAGCCGTGCCATGGTCAGCCCTCCTTCACGAGGTAGTTCAGCGGGAGCGCGACGAAGACGACGCCGTCGACGCACTCCACCGGATGGACGGCCACCGGCCTGGTGGCCGGCGGTGAGACGACCTCGCCGGTACGCAGGCTGAACTTGGCCATGTGCAGGGTGCATTCGACGACACAGCCCTCGACCCAGCCGTCCGCGAGGGAGAACGTCTCGTGTGTGCAGGTGTCGTCGATGCAGAACACCTCGTCCTCCGCCGCGAAGACGGAGGTGAGGGGGACGGTGGCGAGCTTGAGCCCTTCATCCTCCGGGAGTTGGTCGACTGGGCAGGCACGGACCCATTTGCGATGGGCGAGTTGGGGCAACGCGGGGGGAAGTGCGTGCTGGGTCATGGCGATCACAGGAAGATGCTGATGCTCGGGGCCAGGAGTGTCGTCTGCTCAAGGACGATCTTCCGAGCTGCGATCCGATAGGGGTAGCCGTAGTCCGGGTCGGCCGGGCGCAGGGTGTCGAAGCGTTCGCCGATGAACCAGTCCTGGTGGCGTTCCAGGCGGCTGCGGTAGACGTAGAAGTTGGAGACGACGTCGAGTTCGCCGGGTTCCGCGCCAGTGGCGACGCGGACGTTGGTGATGAGTCGGCGGGTGCGGGAGGGCGGCTCCTCGGACCAGGAGATGCCGGAGGTGTAGCGGCGGACCCGGCCGGTCAGGAAGTACTTGTCGTCGTCGATGAGGGCGGTCTCGTTCTCATCGGCTATCTCGCGGTGGCGTTCGCGGTTGGTGCGGGTCATGCGGGTGGGCAGCCAGTAGTGGACGTCCTCGGTGAAGAGATCGATCCACTCCTGCAAGCGCCGCTGGTCGAGGAGTTCGGCCTCGGCGAACAGGAACTGCTCGACTTCGTGCTGGAGTTGTACGTCGGTTTTGCGGAACACCGAGGTCGGCGTGGCGGTGCGGTCGATGGTCGTCATGGTGGTCACGCCTTGTCTGTGAGGGCGGCGTCCGCGGCCTCTGACGCTCGGTTCGGCTTCTGTATCTGCGCCCATGGCGTGCCGGTGACCAGGTCGCTCCACCGGCGGTAGAAGCCGCGCGCTGCGTGTTCGGCGTACACGTAGTTGGACGTGCCGGGCAGGCCGTGGACGTCGGTCTCCTCGTAGCCCAGACCCATGCCCGTGTGGAACCTGCTGGTGCGCGCCTTGTGACCGCGCAGCACCTGCTGGATCTCGGTCCAGTTCTCACCGTCGTCGGTCTCGAACGAACCCGCTGGGCTGAACGTCCGCTGGGTCATTTTCCGCATTTCGGCCTTGACCTCGTCCGGGGCGTCCTTGGGGAGGTAGCTCCAGGCCCACACCTCGACCTGTCCGGGGCCACGCGGGTGCCACACCCGCATCGTCGAGAGGCCAAGGGCGAGCCACGAGAAGTTCGGGAAGATCGTGTTGTGGTTGTCGACCTTCAACACCCGTTCAGGTCCGAGCCGTTGCCGGTGTTCGTCTTCCTTGGTCCTCAGCCACTCGTAGGTGGCGTCTCCGAAGTAGGGCGCCTTCATGACGGCTTCCGGCTTGAAGAAGCCGCCGGAGCCGTGCCCGTTGCCGCCGAACTGGCGGCCCGGGATGTTCGGGTCGGTCTGGCCGCCGGAGGCGTTGGGGTCTTCCGTCAGTGCCATCATGGCGGAGGCGTGCGAGACGGGCGCGTGGTACATGTCGCTGGCGAACTGCTCCGCCGCGAACTTCCAGTTGCAGTCGATGACCCACTTGGTCGTTCCCGGCGCCAGCTCCAGGCCGCCGTCGAAGCGGTCGACGACCGCGTCGAAGTAGAAGGCCATGTCGCCGAGGTAGTCCTCGAACTCCGGCGTCTCCTCCGACCACGTGCCGAAGTGGAAGCCGCGGTAGTTCGCGATCCGCGGGACCTTCAGAGCGCCCCACTCGCTCTTGTCGATCTCGTTGCGATATGCCTGCTCCTCCAGCGGCACGTTGATCAGGTTGCCCGCCAGGTCGTAGGCCCACCCGTGGTACGTACAGGTGAAGGTCTTGCTGGTGCCGGCGTCCGTCCGGCAGATCCGCATGCCCCGGTGCCGGCACTGGTTGAGGAATGCCTTCACCGACCCGTCCCGCTGCCGGACCACCAGGACCGGGTCCTCGGCCATGTACGTCTGGATGAAGCTGCCCGGTTTCGGCAACTGGGAGTCGTGCGCGAGGAAGAGCCAGGTCCGCCCGAAGACGTGCTCCAACTCGCGCTCGTACAGGTCCTGATCGGTGTAGATCCGCGGGTCGTTCCATCCCCGATCGGGGTCGACCATGGTGTTCAGGTCAATCATGTCCGCTCCTGGTGGAGGCGATGCGACTCTTTCGAAGTGAAGCCTGCGACAGCGGGTCCGGAAGGCGAACAGTCCCGTTCAGAGGGGCGGAACAGTTCGCTGCCGTGTCCTCGCAACAGAGATCCGCGGGCGCGTGGTTCCCCCTGGTCAGGTGGCGGGGGCGCGTTCTGCGAGCAGGGTGAGGGCGATGTCGATGATCATGTCCTCCTGGCCGCCGACCAGCCCTCGCCGACCGCACTCCATGAGGAGGTCACGGACATCGACGCCGTAGAGCCGGGAGGCGTTCTCGGCGTGACGCAGAAAGGACGAGTAGACGCCCGCGTAACCGAGGGTGAGGGTCTCCCGATCGACCCGGACCGGCCGGTCTTGAAGCGGCCTCACCAGGTCGTCGGCGGCGTCCTGGAGCTTGAACAGATCACAGCCGTGCCGCAGACCTGACAGATCGGCGACCGCGATGAACGCCTCGATGGGACAGTTGCCCGCGCCCGCGCCGTGGCCGGCGAGCGAGGCATCGACCCGGTACACACCGTGCTCGACGGCGACGAGAGAGTTGGCGACGGACAGCGAGAGGTTCTCGTGAGCGTGGATGCCGATCTCGGTGGCCGGGTCCAGGACATCCCGGTACGCGCGGACCCTGGCCTCGACGTCCTTCATGGTGAGCCGGCCGCCGGAGTCGGTGACGTAGACGCAGTGCGCGCCGTAGGACTCCATCAGTTTGGCCTGCCGCGCCAGTTCACGAGGCTCGGCCATGTGGGAGAGCATCAGGAAGCCCGACACGTCCATGCCGATGTCGCGGGCCGAGGCGATGTGCTGCGCGGCGATGTCGGCCTCGGTGCAGTGCGTGGCCACCCGGACGGAACGCACACCGAGGTCCCAGGCCCGCTTGAGTTCGTGGATCGTGCCGACCCCGGGCAGGAGCAGCGTCGTCAGCCGAGCCTGTTCGATCACAGAGGCCGCTGCTTCGATCCACTCCCAGTCGGTGTGCGAACCGGGGCCGTAGGTGAGCGACCCGCCCGCGAGCCCGTCCCCGTGGGCGACTTCGATCGCGTCGACGCCGGCCTCGTCGAGAGCCGTGACGATCCGGCGGACCTTTTCTGGAGTGATGCGGTGGCGTACGGCGTGCATGCCGTCGCGCAGGGTGACGTCCTGGACGAAGATCGAGGTGGTCATCGGGGCTCCGTTCGGGCGGCTATGCGCTGGGCGACCTGCAGCGCCGCCGACGTCATGATGTCGAGGTTGCCCGCGTACGCCGGCAAGTAGTGTGCGGCGCCCTCGACTTCGAGGAACACCGAGACCTGATGGGTGGGCCCGGGCGCGTTCCCCTCCGTCAGGGTCCGGACCGGCTGGTCGGTGGGGATTCCGGTGATCTGGATGTCCTGTTTGAGGCGATAGCCGGGAACGTACGCCGCGACATCGGCCACCATCTTCTCGATGGACGCGCGGATCTCCTGGTGCTGTCGCAGGTCGGGCGCGTCGACCAGGCAGAACACGGTGTCCCGCATGATCAGCGGCGGTTCGGCGGGGTTCAGGACGATGATCGCCTTGCCCCGTCGGGCTCTGCCCACTTCGACGAGGGCCGCCGACGTGGTCTCGGTGAACTCGTCGATGTTGGCGCGAGTGCCGGGACCCGCGGACTTGGCGGCGATGGACGCAACGATCTCGGCGTAGGCCACCGGCACGACGCGGGAGACGGCGGCCACGACCGGAATCGTGGCCTGCCCCCCGCAGGTCACCATGTTCACGTCGGGGGCATCGAGGTGATCGCTCAGATTGACCGCCGGGATCACGTAAGGGCCGATCGCCGCGGGCGTCAGGTCGATGAGCCGCTTGCCGTAGGGCGCGAGCCGGTGGGAGTTGTAGGCGTGGGCCTTCGCGGACGTCGCGTCGAAGACGATGTCGATGTCGGCGAACTCGGGCAGGGCGATCAGCCCCTCGACGCCTTCGGCCGTGGTGGCGAAGCCCAGGCGTGCCGCCCGCGCGAGGCCGTCGGAGTCGGGATCGATGCCGACCAGGGCGCCCATCCGTAGATTCCTGGCCGTCCGCATCACCTTGATCATCAGGTCGGTGCCGATGTTGCCCGAGCCGATGATCGCTACCTGCGTATCGCTCATGATTCTCCTTCGGTGAAGGTCACGGTCACCGCGCCGAGAGGCGAGATCCTCGCGGTCACCTTGTCGCCGGCGGTCACAGGCCGCATCGGGCCGAGGGCGCCCGAGAGGATCACCTGGCCGGCGCGCAGTGGCTCGCCCAACTCCCGGGCCTGCCGGGCCAGCCATGCCACCGCCGTCAGCGGGTCTCCGAGGCAGGCCGCGCCGTTCCCGGTTGTTGCCGCTTCTGTGCCATTGATCGACAGCGACATCACGACGTCCTTCGGCTCGAACTCGTGCAGGCGCGTGTGCCGCGGCCCCAGTACGAAGGCGCCGCTGGACGCGTTGTCCGCCACCGTGTCCGTGAAGCCGATGTCCCAGTTCCGGATACGGCTCCCGCAGATCTCCAGGGCCGCGACGGCGTAGTCGACCGATGCGCGCACCTGCGCGAGGTCGAGAGGACCGTCGGCGAGATCCTGGGCGAGCACGAAGGCGATCTCCGCCTCGGCACGCGGCTGCATGATCGAGTCGATCGGAATCGTGTCGCCGCCGAGGTGGGCCATGTCGTCGAGGAGGACGCCGAAGTCCGGCTGGTCCACGCCCAGTTGCTGTTGAACGGCGTCCGAGGTCAGACCGATCTTCCTCCCGACGACGACCGCGCCACGAGCACGCCGCGACGCGACGACAAGCCGCTGGACGTCATAGGCGGCCCGGAGGTCGTCGCGGCCGATGAGATCCCGTACGGGTGCACAGGGTGTGCGCAGTGCCTCGGCGTCGAGTAGCCGCTGGGCGGCCTCCTCCAGTACCGGTTGTGAAGGGGTGATGGTCTCTGTCATGCCCCGATGGTCGGCGAACCGTCCGCCGCGGAACACAGCGGAGTTCCAAGGGGCGGCACAGTCAGACGGCGGCGCGGGAGAGGTCGCGGGCCATGGAGAGGAGCCGGGGTGCGTAGCGCTTGAGGCTCTGCGGGCGGAAAGAGCAGACGGAGACCGCCGCCACGGACGTACCAGTCCCGGGATCGAGGATCGGTACGGCGACGCAGTGCATGCCGTCCCGCAACTCGCCCTCGTCGTAGGCGAGTCCCTCCTCGCGCACGCGTGCCAGGTCCTGCTCGAGCCGGTCGGCACTGTGGATCGTCCGCGAGGTGAACCGCTGGAACGGGCCGGCCATGACGGCCTCCACCTGTCCGTCCGGGGCGTGCGCGAGCATGGCCTTGCCCAGCGCGGTGGAGTGTGCGGGCCGCCGAGCGCCGACGGCCGTGGGAGAGCTTCCGGTGTTGTGCCCGAACAGTTTCTCCAGGTAGAGCACGTCCGTGCCGCTGAGCGTGGCCAGGTGCACGGTGTCCTGGCTCCCGGCGTACAGCTCGGTCAGGTACGGCATCGCCCGGCGCCTGAGTCCGGTGGACCGGATGGCGCTGGAGCCGGCGCGGTTCCCGACCTCGAAGAGGCGCTCGGTGAGGCAGTAGCGCCCGCCGATCTTCCTGACGAACCCACCTTCGACCATGATCGACAGCAGTCGGTGCGCGGTCGATTTCGGGACCCCGACCATGTGCGCCAGCTCGGTCACGCCCAGGACCGTCTTCGGTCCCCGGAAGGCGTCGAGCATGACCAGCACCTTCGCGGCGGAGGTGTCCGCCAGGCCCGTCCTGGCCTCGGCCTGCCCCGGCCTCGCATCCGACACGTCGGCGGGAACAGTCGTCAGAACACTCACCGTGAGTCGCCTCCCTCGCCGACAGCCACCATGTAAATGGCTATTTACATGCACGAGATCTACGCCTGTCCGGAGCGGCTGTCAAGGCGAGCACGGAGTGCCGGCTGACAGGTGTGCCGCGATGTGGAACAGCGCCCTTCCGGCGGCCTCTGCCTCGCGAGCAGGGTGAACGTCATGTCGGCTCACCCGATCCGCAGTCGGCCCGAGGCCGTCGGCCAGGGTCCGAACGGTGAGCACGAATCACGTAGGAGTGACGTATGCCGCAGACGCTGACGGCCGAGGGAACCAGCCGTACCGTCCGGACGAAGCGCTGGAAGATCCACTACAACGAGGCGGGCGAGGGCCCGCCGATCCTGATGCTGCACGGCAGTGGCCCGGGCGCCACCGGCTGGAGCAACTTCGGACCCAACATGGCGGCGCTTGCTGAGCGCTTCCGGGTGATCGCCGTGGACATGCCCGGCTGGGGTGCCTCCGACGCCGTCGCGCCGCAGGACCGTGACCTCGTCGGAGCGGTCCTGCAGCTGCTGGACGCTCTGAAGATCGACAAGGCCGCCTTCGTCGGGAACTCGCTGGGCGGCCTCATCTCCGTCGCCTTCGCGGTCCGGCATCCCGACCGGATCTCGCACCTGGTCACGATGGGCTCCGGAGCTCCGGGGGTGGGCCTGTCGCTGTTCGGCCCGGCCGGCCTCAGCGAGGGTCTGAAGGTCCTGCTCAAGGGCTACCGCGACCCCTCGCCCGAGACGATCCGCGAGCTGGTCGAGATCATGACGTACGACTCCGCCTTCGCCACCGACGAGCTGGTCCGCCAGCGCTCGGACGAGGCCCGTCGGCGCCCCGACCATCTGGCCAACTTCCTCGCGGGCGGGCTCGGCGCCGACATGCCCCGCGGGATCACCGCGGACGACCTCGCCGCGATCCGGGTCCCGTCGCTGCACTTCCACGGCCGGGACGACCGGGTCGTGCACTTCGAGAACTCGCTGAAGCTGGTCTCGCTGATCCCCGACTCCCGCATGGTCCTGATGAACCGGTGCGGCCACTGGCTCCAGCTCGAACACGCCGACGAGTTCAACCGGCTCGTCGCCGACTTCGTCTCCGCGCCGTGAGCGCGACGGGCACCGACGCCCAGCAGAACCTCAACGAAGAGGGAAGGACTGATCATGGCTGAGGTCATCGGTCTTGGATATGTGGTCGTCGAGGCCCAAGACCTCGACGCATGGCGGGAGTTCGCCCGTGATCTCCTCGGTCTCCAGCCGACCGTGGACACCCCGGACAGGCTCCTGCTGCGGATGGACGAGAAGGCGTACCGCCTCGACATCCGCCGTGGCGACACGGACCAGGTCACCGCGATCGGCTGGGAGGTGAAGGGCCCGAACGAACTGGAGGAGATCGCGGCGCGGTTGGAGAGCAACGGCTACTCCGTCAAGCGGGCGACCGACGACGCGGTGACCGAGCGCCAGGTCAGCGGGCTCGTCGAGTTCGACGACCCGGCGGGCCAACGCCTGGAGCTCTTCTGGGGTTTGCTGGAGGCGCGACAGCGGTTCGTGTCACCCACCGGAGCGAGCTTCGTCACCGGACGGGGCGGGATGGGCCACGTCTTCCAGTTCACCGACGACGGGCCCGCCCAGGGCCGGCTGTACCAGGACCTCCTGGGCTTCCGGCTGAGCGACCTCATCGAGTTCGCCCCAGGCGCGAGCGGCACGTTCCTGCACGCGAACGAGCGTCACCACTCCTTCGCCTACGCCTCGGTCCCCGGACTGTCCGGCTTCGGGCACCTGATGTTCGAGGTCACCGAACTCGACCTGGTGGGACGGGCCTGGGACAAGGTCCAGGACGGAGCCGCCCCGATCGCGGCGACCTTCGGCAAGCACACCAACGACGAGATGCTGTCCTTCTACGTCGTGACGCCCTCCGGGTTCCAGGTCGAGTACGGGTTCGGCGGCAAGCTCGTCGACGACGCCACCTGGGCGCCGGCCCGCTACGACGCGGCGAGCTACTGGGGCCACCGGCGGTCGGACCCGAGCGAGCCGGACGTATAACCCGAACGCGTGGACCCGAACGGGTGGGCAACCCCGCGTTCGCCACGCCACGCGCCGTGTCATGGGCTCCTGGTGATACCCGTGATCGTCGCCGCCGCACCGGCGACAGGCGGGTTCTGCCCCTGGACCCGCCAGGGCGGGCTGCCGTCGCCACGACGGCAGCCCGTGCACGGCGGCACCCTCACCCGGATCCACTCATGCAGACCCAGTCGTTCAGAAGCCGACTTCGTCGGCCCGGAGACCCCGCTCCATGACGCACACCCCGAACGACCGGCCCAGCCGAGGAGCCGGTGGAACCGTGATCCCGGTGCTCGCCTTCGCGGGCATCGCCGTCGCGGTGATGCAGACCCTGCTCGTCCCGGAGGATGCTGATCCTCAGCCTCACCGTCATGGTCGTCGGCACGCTGATCTGCGCGCTCAGCAGCACCCTGCTCCCGATGCTCGTCGGCCGTACGCTCCAGGGGTTCGCGCTCGGCGCGCTGCCGCTCGGCATCGGCCTGCTGCGGGACACGCTGCCGCGCGAACGGCTGGGCTCGGCCGTAGGGTTGACGGGTTCCTCGATGGGCGTCGGCGGCGTCTCCGTCCCGACCATGCGGGGCTTCCGCGTCTCCTTTCTGACAGCCACAGCCGCGGTCGTCCTCGGGGTGGTCTTCGCCCTGTTCCTCCCAAGGGCCGATCGCGCCTCGACACCGCGCGCGGGCAACGGCAACGACCTGGACGCCGACCCGGACCGGCACGGGGAGCCCGCCCCCTCGGCGACGGCCCTCTCCGTACTCGTGCCCGTCAGCGAGCGACCACCAGACCAACCCGTACGGGGCCACTGAGTGCCCGTGAACGAACAGTGCACACCGAACACCGAAAACCGAAAGGTAGTCATGAACACCAAACTCCCCGCCGACCTCAACGAGCGCGTCGTCATCGTCACCGGCGCCGGCACAGGTATCGGCCGCGCCACCGCGCGCGCCTTCGCCAACGCAGGGGCCAATGTGCTGGCAGTAGGCCGCCGCATCGACGCGCTGAAGGAAACCGCCGCCGGGCACCTGTCGATCGCCGTCCACTCGGCCGACCTGAGGGCTCAGGAAACCGCGGAGGGCGTGATCGCCACTGCCGTCGAGCGCTGGGGGCATCTGGACGTCCTGGTCAACAACGCCGGGATCTTCCGCAGGATGCCGCTGGCCGACACCGATCCCGCGGCCGTCACCGCCCTGTTCGACCTGCACGTCCTCGCCCCCACCCTGCTGGCGCAAGCCGCCCTGCCGCACCTGCGCCGGAGCAAGGGCACGATCGTCAACATCTCCAGCACCTACGGCCACAAGGCCGCCCCGAACGCCGCCCACTACGCGGCCTCCAAGGCCGCCGTCGAACACCTCACCCGCAGCTGGGCCGTTGAGCTCGCGCCCGAAGGCATCCGTGTGAACGCCGTCGCCCCCGGTCCGACCGAGAGCGAGGCGCTGGCCGCCGCAGGGCTGCCCGACGAGGCCATCGAACAGGCGAAGAAGGCAGAAGCCGCCCTCATTCCGCTCGGCCGTCGCGGCGAACCGGAGGAGGTCGCCGAGTGGATCGTGCGCTTCTCCGACCCGGCGATCACCTGGCTCACCGGACAGGTCCTCACCGTCGACGGGGGTCTGGAACTCGTCTGATGCCCCTCGGCCGTCGGGCAGTCCGATCAAGCGCAGTCCCACCACCGCAGAGGCGGCAGCGGGAACTCACGGTGCTGCCAGAGCACGCGTGACTTCTCCTCGGGATAGGCGCTGACAGCGGACGGTGCGCCGAGAACCTCGGTGAGCCGGTGTTCCGAGTCGAATGCCGGCCAGCCCGGGTCTCCGGTCGAGGCAAAGTCGGTGCATGCCGTGTGGAGGGTGAAGAAGCAGCTACTCACAGCGGCGACGAACGCCACGCCGTCGTGGGTTTGCCGACGACCAGTTCCTGGGCAGCTTTCCACGCCCTCCACCACGACGCCAACACGCTGCTTCCCGCGCCGCCGAGGCTCCCCGCGGATTTCATGCGCGGGTGGCTGATCGGAGCACCTGCATTCGATTGCGTCTCATCGAACGCAAGCCTCCCCTCGGAAATAAAAGATGGCACCGTCACTTCAGATCGCGTACCCGGGACATCGCCCGGAAGATCTCGCGTTCCCGGTCTCCCTCCATGGCCTCCAACACCCACTCCGGCGTCTGTGCGAGGTAGCGCACTGCGAGCCTGAGCAGCTCCTCGTCATTCATCCAGTCAGCTGAGGGAGTGAGCGGCATGCGCAGTTCCAGCAGGTGAGCGACGACCCTAGGCCAACAGTCCGAGCGCTCGGGAGCACGTCTCCGGTAGATTCCATAGCCCCGGCACTGGTTCGGCTTCGCACGCCGCCAGCCAGTACACTCAACCGGAATCCGAAACCCCGATCGGTCAAGCCGATGATTTTAGGCAGAGGCATGCCTTGGCCACGGCTTCCGGTCCTCTCGGTCTGATGTCCCAGGGCGTGGCCCGCCACAGTCAGTAGATCTGCGCCTCGAATCCAGTAGATCAGCGTATCCGCCAAAGCCGCGTGACCGTCGGCAGCTTCGTCGGGATCGGAAGACCATAGCCGCTGAACTGCGGTCGAGCGGTAGTCGTTGGTCAACGGCAGCAGGTTTTCGAGCATCTCCAGGGGTGCGGATGCCGACCGCACAACCGCGGCTGCTGCAGCTCGGTCAGGGGAGGCGAGGTCCGCTCGACCCAGTCCGGCACCACGCGCGTCTGCGGCGGCAACTCTCGCCTGGCCGGTCCCGGCAGGACGAACGCGAAGTCGCGCAGCGCGCGCCGCAACGCCTCGTCGGCCGGACGGCTGGGTTGCTTGGGCGCCGGCTCCTTGGTGGCAGCGGTCAGTGGGAAACACCCACCACAACGCACGCATCCTCCTCGGCCGCCCCGAGGACGTCGCCCAGGCGGTCGGCCGGCTGCTGTCGGAGGGGCCCCCGCCCCACGGACCCTCTCCCGCCCCGCTTGACGGCGACCACGTCGAGAAACCTTGGTCGGCATGCAACGCCGAGACCACGCGCCTTCGTACAAGGGGTGTCCGGCCGGCCGGAGCCGAAGCGAAAGGTGTGTGTGTCTGTGAAAGGTGTTGTCGAGCGAGATCGTGAGTTCACCGAGTTCGTCGTGAGGCAGCGCGCCTCGCTCGTGCGTGTCGCGACGTTCCTGCTGGGTGGTGACCACGCCCAGGCGGAGGACGTGGTGCAGACCGCGTTGACGCGCGTGTACCTGCGATGGCCGAGGCTGCGTTCCGACAGCATGGCGGCTTACGCCCGGCGCTGCGTAGTGAACGCGGCGATAGACGACCGGCGGAGTCTGTTCCGCCGCCGGGAACGGGTGTCCGCCCAGCTGCCGGAGGTCGCGGCAGTCGACGCCCAGTACCGCGACGGGGCACCGCTGATGGCGCTGCTGGCCAGGCTGCCCGAACGGATGCGGGCGGCGATCGTGCTGCGCTGCGTCGAAGGGCTCAGCACGGCCGAGGCCGCCGCGGCGATGGGCTGCAGCGAGGGCAACGTCAAGAGCCAGACCGCCCGCGGCCTGGAACGCCTGCGCGAGATGTACCCGAAGCACGCCCACGACTTCGTGTGACGAGGAAGACCGAAGGATTGAGGAGAGAAGTCATGCGTGACATGGCAGAGATGCTGAGCGAACTGCGGGTTGCCGACGCTTCGGGGGCGGAGCCGGTCGACCCGGCCGTCGTCGAGGCGGACGTCGCTCGCGGGCGACGGGCGCTGGTCGGCCGGCGGCGCCGGCTCGTGGGTTCCGGTGTGATCGCAGTGGCCGCCACGGCCGTCATGGCGGTGGCTGTGCCGATGGGAGGCGAGTCGGGCTCCGGCACGCAGTCCTGGGCCCAGTCCACGGCCGCGGGGCGACAGACGTCGGTGACGGTGGAACTGGCCTCGTACCACGGCGCCCAGCCGGCGGGCTTCGAGGTCCGCACCGTTCCGCAGGGCTGGAAGGTGGTCTCGTCCACGCCGTACGCCTTCCTGGCCGTCCCGCCCGGGACGGACACGAGCACCATCGTCGCCCGCGGGACAACCGCACAGGTGGCCTTCGACCGCGGGATCGCCGTGACGCTGACGGGAGATGCGCAGTTCCCCGCGAACGAGCGGCCCGAGAAGGTGAACATCGACGGGCGGGCCGGGAAGCTGGGCGTCACGCAGGACAAGCAGGCCATGTGGCTGATGTGGTCCGACGCCGCCGGGCACCGGCTCCAGGTGCAGGTCCCGGACCGGCTCGGGCTGACGAAGCAGCAGATCGTCACCTTCGCGGACGGTGTCACCGCCACCGGCAAGGCGACCGCGGGCAAGGGGTGATGCCGTTGCCGTGCCCCAGGGGCCCGGACGCCGACGCGTCCGCCGAAGACCAGGACGAAGACCAGGACGACGCCGCTCCCCAGGAGTGACCGGGAGTGGGGTCGATAGCCCCAGGTGAATGACAGGTGGGCCGTGTTGGCCGCGGGCGGGGCCGCCGCGGCACACCGGCCGGTCGGGGGCGCCCCGG